>NZ_JACJUZ010000034.1:0-51136 GCF_014299995.1 Sphaerospermopsis sp. LEGE 00249
CACCATTTTCTATATAATCTATTACTTTTTGTCTTAAATCTAAACTATAAGCCATGATTTCTACTCCCATACCTTCTCTCTTCAATCTTATACTCTTTTTGTCTCATTCTTAAGTTAAACTACTATAATTAATTAATTAATTATTGACTCAGCACTATTGAAGTTACTTTAAAGCAACTTTCACATTACCAACGGAAACTTCCTGTTTTGCTGCTTCCACAGCTACGGAAGTGGATGCATCGGGTCTTCTTAACCACAGTGCTACAGCAGGTGCAACGCCAAGTAACACACCCAGCAATACAGGGATAGAGAAGCCAGCAGCCAAACTCATGACAGTGGCAAAACCAAAGTTAGCCAAATAAACTACTAAAGGAATATTGAGTTGCGATCGCTCTAATTTAATGGGGTTGTTTCTCCACAACAGCGCCGCTACTGTCATAAACACTGAACCAGTACCCATCCAACCGGCAAAGTTTTGATAAGGCATTCCAAAGAAAGCACCAGGTTGTTGCCAATACCAGAAGGGAAGAGAAGTTTGGCTCATTGCCGGATCAAGTACAAAGTCCCAAGAAGTGAGCAATAAAGCACCGAGAGCGATCGCCCCTAAATGACGTAATAAACTGGGTTTTTTATCTACCTCTAAACCTACACGCGCCAGCAGGTAAGAAACACATCCCACATAAAACCAAGACAAAGGAATAGTAAACGGTACTAAACCCGCAATTTTATAACCCAAACCACTCAAATAGCTGTAGTGACCAAAAGGAAAACCTGTGCTAGTTCCCAATAACTCACTTGTCAAAGAAATGGACACCGAAGGCACTAAAAAACACAAAGCCCTTCCTAAACCCAAATTTCGGTACGCATACAGGAACACACCCACTGCACCTAAAATCATATAGGCAACACCGCCACCAGCCATGCTCCACTGCATGACAGTCTGACCGACCTCAGATAAGCTCAAAATTACTTCGGCATTAGGAATAACCAGTAATATCCCTACCAGTCCAAACACCATGGATACGATATGACCAATCAGGCATACGCGCTCAACAATAACTAGTTGTCTCATGATCAGTCCTTAACCTTCCTAAAATATGACATAAGGATACTCGACTGCTAATAGTTTACAAATGTTTAAGATCATAATTTAACTAATTTTTAAGAAATAATCCGGGAACATTGAAAGTTCATTTGGTTTCATGCTCAAAAAAGTATAAATACCCAGAAGTCGGGAGATAGGAAAATTCTTTACCTGTTCCCAGTCCCCAGTCCCCAGTCCCCAGTCACCTTTATGTCAAACTTGCAAAGAATTCCCTGGTTTTCCCTCACACTATTACTTCTAAGTTATAGTGCGTTAGGCTGGGTGATATCAGAAACCAAACCCACTTTGTTTGTGTGGTTAATAGTTGTATTTGGTATCTTGGTATTACTAGCCAGCTTGACAACTCCCTGGTCTAAAATGGTACAGTATTACAGTATATTGTCCAAATCTAATATCAGGAATTTTGGTATCACCGTTTTAGCAGCTTTTCTATTCTTTTTAATGCTCGCTTGGTTTCGCATATTTCTTGATCTTTTACTTATCCTCTCAGCGACTATCTTAGCCAAGATAGACTTTCAGTCGGCTGAGTTCAAAGAAGGTCTAGGTTTTTGGCTGACATCTATATTTGCACTCTCTGGTTTAGGCGCAGGTGCTTTATTACACAGGTTTATTTAAATTTAGGAGGCAGGAGTCAGGAGTTATTAATTTTTCTCTCCTGTTCCCTGTTCCCTAAGACTTAACTTGCTACCGCTTCAGCAGCGATCGCGGGATAAACGCTGACTTTTTTGCGGCTTTTGCCTTTTCTTTCAAAGGTAACAACGCCATCAACTAAGGCAAATAAAGTATCATCACTGCCAATACCGACATTGTTACCAGGGTGAAACTTAGTACCGCGCTGACGGACAAGAATATTTCCTGCAAGCACAGTTTGACCACCAAAACGCTTTACACCCAGACGTTGAGCATTAGAGTCACGACCGTTGCGTGTACTACCTGTTCCTTTCTTATGAGCCATGATTTCCTCTTCTCTTTAATTTATCTACTTCTGTTTATTATTCAGCAGCAGCTTCTTCAGCAGGTGTGCTATCTACCAGATTAGGAGATTCTGGGGTAGTTGGTGCTTCTGCGTGCGCCAAAACTTCACCATTGAGTTTGATGGAGTTAATCAAAAGTCTGGTAATTTCCTGGCGATGTCCCCGTTTTTTGCGGGTTTTCTTCTTGGGTTTCATTTTATAAACCAGGACTTTACGACCTCTCAAGTGTCGCATTACGGTCCCCTCTACAGTCGCACCTGCTACTCGTGGCTGTCCGATAGAGACTCCGCCCTCGTGCTGCACCAGTAATACTGCGTCTATTGTCACTTTTTCATCTGGTTCGGCACTCAGCAGTTCAATGTCGTAAAAACGACCTGCTTCGACTTTTACTTGTTTGCCACCAGTTTCAATAATTGCGTAGGTCATGAAATTGTCCTTGAAGTTGCCGTACAGGTAGCTGGCTTCCATCTCTTGTAGAGACTTGATTTATAGCTCTTGCCAGCTTTTGCAGTGTGTCTACCTGATCCGAGCAGGAATAAGACAGACAATCTAATATATTATCTTATTGTGTGTTATTGTGTCAAGCTTTTAGAAAAATGATAATAAATAAATTTGGCTGAAAAGTTGGACTTGATGACCCATTTGGGCAATTGTTAGATTTTGGCGGATTTTTTTGACCTATTTTTGCCCTGTGGATATAATACAGTGTAGCGTTTAATAAATCCAAATAAATCCAAAATCCTCGTCAAGACTTTTACCTAGAAAATTCATACAATTAGATTTCTACAAATCATTAAACAATGATATCAGGATTTATGCAAAGAATCGAAGTGGAACAAAGAACAATTTTTATTGGTTTAGCAGGTAGTCACGGATATGGTTTAAATCGCCCTGATTCAGATTATGATTATCGGGGTGTATTTATTGCACCTAAACGTTACTATTTGGGTTTTGATAGTATAGAA
This sequence comes from Sphaerospermopsis sp. LEGE 00249, assembly GCF_014299995.1. Taxonomy (NCBI): domain Bacteria; kingdom Bacillati; phylum Cyanobacteriota; class Cyanophyceae; order Nostocales; family Aphanizomenonaceae; genus Sphaerospermopsis; species Sphaerospermopsis sp. LEGE 00249. The sequence goes on from NZ_JACJUZ010000034.1 coordinate 3,045, forward strand.
CAAAAAGATAGTGGTTGGGATGAACCAGGAATATTTCCGTTTATAGATGGTAATCAAGATACAGTTATTTATGAATTAAGGAAAGTATTACATTTATTAGCTGGTGCAAATCCCAATGTTTTAGAATTACTGTGGTTGCCCACCTATCCGATTTTAACAGATGTGGGACAACATTTAATTAACCATAGAAAAATATTTTTGAGCAAAAAAGTTAAACATACTTATTCTGGTTATGCTTTCGCACAAATCAAAAAAATGGAAACTCATCGCAAATGGTTATTAAATCCACCGGGGAAAAAACCCATCCCCTCAGATTTTGGTATCGAAGATGAAGCACCATTGAGCAAAGATGAACTCAATGCTTTTTTAGAATATCTTTATTTATTAATTCGTGGCAAGATAGAATTTTTAGAAGAATCCGAGCAATTATATAAATTGCTGACAGCAGATATTGATTTTAAAGGAATATTAAAACAATATGCTTTAAATGATGAAACTTTGGCATATACTCAAAATTTAACTCATGGACGTAAAGATTTTATTCGCTTATTGCAAAAAAGTCAAAGTTACCAAATTGCGTTAAGAGAATGGAAAGCTTATATATCCTGGCAGCAAAATAGAAATCCTGCTAGAGCAGAAATGGAAAGAAATTCAGGTTATGATTTAAAACACGGAATGCACTGTATTAGATTACTGCGTAGTGGGTTAGAAATTTTACAGAGAGGAGAAGTAATTGTAGATAGAAGAATTGCGGGGGATGTTGATGATTTAAAAGCTATTCTTAGAGGTGAATATACTTATGAAGAGTTGATGAAAATGGCAGAAAATTTAGTTGCTCAAATGGATATTTTTTATCAACAATCAACTTTACCACATAAACCTGATTTAGAGCAAATTAATGATTTATGTATGGAATTAGTAGAAATGCAGGGATGGGAATAAAGGGAGTATTCAGCGTTCTGTTTTTACCTTGTAGGGGCGAAGCATCGGACGGAATATGAACTGGTTTCAGCGATAGGTTATCGCCCGAATGCTTCGCCCTTACGATTAATGAATCGGTGTTCTAGCGAAATGCTGACAATTTGAATTAAAATAAAATATAAAATTGTTAAATCTGTAAATAATCAGCAATGAAAGGATCATTTTTTAGTCGTAACACCAGATTAATCAGCCAAAGAATTATAGCATCCTGGCATTCATTTAATCATTGGTTTTTCACAACTCCAGAAAGAGCTATACTAGAAGCTTATCAAGCTGCTCAAGCTATTCACAAGATAGAAATAGAGCAATTTGGAGGTAAAAAAATTTCTGCCGAATCAGGTAATTATAGTGCCAACGTGATGGCTTTTTGGCGCGGAGATTTAAATAGAAATTTGACTATTATTAAAGTCAGACTAGCAGAATTTAAATTAGGTCTTAACATTGCTGATACTGCCGATTCAAACTTATTAGAAAAACTCAATTTTATTGATAAAATTATCTCTAAGTATAGTACACAAGATGAAGCAATTACAGAAACGTTAAGCATTAATCTTGAACTTAAAACTGTTACCAATCAGGCAAATTCAGAAGAAACTGAGATTATTAAAGAACCATCTGCAACTCAAAAGAAAGGTATATTTCCCAGATCAATTGGTAGAACATTTAATAAAATTGCCAAGGATTTTACACCAACAGCAGAAGAAGAGTTTGTTAGAAATTATCGAACTTCTAGAACGAGAACAAGGAGGGCAGTGAGATTTTTATTACTGCTGATTATTATACCACTTTTAACGCAACATTTTTCTAAACAATTATTATTAAAACCGATATTACAGTATTTTCAGAGTGAAAATACACCAACAATTTTTTTGAACTCAGAAATGGAGGAAAAAGCACTGAATGAATTAAAGAGTTTTGAGAGAAAATTGCAATTTGAAAGACTACTTCGTCAAGCACCAGAACTTTCACCAGAAAAAATTAAAGCTGAAGTAAAAAACAAAGCTATCGAAATATCAGAAGAGTTTCGCTATCAGAGTAGTAGTGCTATCAGTAATGTATTTGCTGATGTGATATCACTAATTTCTTTTGCGATGGTTATTGCTTTGAGCAAAAAAGATATTGTTTTTATTCAGTCACTTCTAGATAAAATAGTCTACGGTTTAAGTGACAGTGCTAAGGCGTTTTTAATTATTTTAATTACAGATATATTCGTTGGTTTCCACTCTCCACATGGTTGGGAAGTTCTTTTAGAAGGTGTTGCTCAACATTTAGGTTTACCAGCGAGTAGAAATGCCATATTTTTGTTTATTGCTACATTTCCAGTCATATTAAATACTATATTTAAATACTGGATATTCCGTTATTTGAGTCGCTTGTCACCTTCAGCATTAGCTACATTAAAAGAAATGGATGAATAATTTATCAATCATAAGTCAAGATCCACGACTTCTTTGAGAAGTTGGGTATCTGGATGATCTGTGGATGATCTGAGTTTGGTGATCTTAGTAATTTTGTCAAGCTCCCAACAATTTTTCATGAATACATAAAAAGATTTAGTGCATAAACTCCAGTTTTCTGCTAATAATTGAGGTGAATAATTGCTTTGGTTTTGAAAAAAAGTGATTATTCATACAGTTAAATGTTAATATTCAGCATTAACTCTAGGATAAAAATCAATTTAGAAGTGTAGTTACCGAATTAGGCTTATGAATCTCTTATTCAATCGTAAATTCCAACTTTTATCAGGTATTTTTGCTTTCTTGCTAGTTATTTTCACGCATCAAAATATATATGCACAATCAGAAACTCAGCAACTAATATCACAACAAACAACCACACAAAATCAACCTAATAAACAAGATACATCTATATTTTATTCTGTCATTGATGAATGGCAAAAATATAAATATAGTGTTAATGGTAAACACATTTTAAAACTTGTGAAATTACCAACAGCTAAGGTGAATTTCAATCAAAATGATTTATTAACTGTTCTCACTAATACGAGAAAATATTTTCAAGATTACAAGGAAAATGATCCCAATATTTCTCGGAATGGATTATTATTAAGTCAAGGTGTAACAGTCGAAGACGTGATCAAAACCTTAGATTTTATGATTACTGTTTTAGAGGAGGATATTAGCAAGAATCGCCAGACTCGGTTACAAGATCCTAATTTTATCAATGCTAATTTTCGTGTGATTAAATGGTCAGCTTATAATCCCGAAAACCCCCGACAAAAACAACTGAGAATTACAAAATATGCTGTTTTTACCCATACTGGTTCTCATACCAAAACAGCTAAATATAACATACCAATTTATAGCTTAAAAAACGATTTAGCTGGTGATAAATTCTACACCAAATATACAAAACAAGATGTTTTATCGGGGATTTATGAACCAGGTGGTAAAGAATATGGTAAAGTCGAACCTTTGGCTTATCTCACCCGTGAAGGTTTAGAAGAAGCATTAATGCAGGGAACAATTTTGATTAATTTTACAGATGGAACAAAGGCATTTTTTAATGTAGACAGAAACAATGGAATTTCTTATGTTAGAGGATTAAAAGCCACAGCACAAAAGCGTTATTGGTATTTTCGACAAGTTGATGCAATTAAAGGTTATGGATATAAGATTGATGCGAAAATTTCCATTAAACCTGGTGTAACTTTTGCGGGAGATGTGCTAAACATTGGCTTGGGAAGAGTTATTATGATGGAGTATAATCAAGGTGGAAGTAAGCGACTACAAATGGGGGTAATAGCAGATACAGGCGGCGCATTTTTACCCAATTTAGATCAATTAGATTACCTGGCAGGTATTTTTAAAAATCAAACAGAATTTAGGCAGTATATTCGCAAATTACCTGAATATGCTACTGCATATATTTTGGTTAAGAAGTGAAAAAAGTTACCAGCATTTAGTTATAAGTAGTCAAAAAGAGACACAAAAAAATTAAATACAGGACTTACGCAAAAGGGAACGAAAGTAGGGGTAATTCATGAATTACCCCTACGCAAGAATAAGGTTTTTAGTCATATCTTGCGTAAGTCCTAAAATAATTGACAATTGTTAATTGTCCATTATCAATTGATATCGCTATGGCAGTGCTAAAACCCTAAAAAATATATGTAGTTTTTCTTGCTAATTTTTAAGATTTGTTGTATAATTATAACAGTTAATATACTCAAAGCCACTGGCTAATAAATCAAAAAACTGAAATAAACTGAAATAAATTTTATGTATCAATTTTTAAAACCTGTTGCATTAAATTTGTTAGCACTGACTATTGTTTTGATATTGCAACCAGATGTAGTTTTTGCACAGGAAAATGTGAATATATCTGCTTTCAATCCCCAAGCTATTTTAAAAGATGCTTTACAATGGATTGATAGTCTTGGTACAGTGGGAGCAATAGCTTTTATTGCTATCTATATTATGGCGACTGTTGCTTTTTTACCAGGTTCGATTTTAACTTTAGGTGCGGGTGTTTTATTTGATGTTTTTTGGGGTTCGGTTTATGTATTTATCGGTGCTACTCTAGGTGCAACAGCAGCATTTTTAATAGGACGTTATTTAGCGAGAAATTGGGTGATTAAAAAAATTGCAGATAATAAAAAATTTGCTGCTATTGATAACGCTGTAGGGAGAGAAGGTTTAAAAATAGTGTTGTTAACGCGACTTTCTCCCATATTTCCTTTTAATTTATTAAACTATGCTTTTGGAGTTACTGCTGTTTCTCTTAAAGATTATTTTCTTGGTTGTGTGGGGATGATTCCTGGTACAATTATGTATGTTTATATTGGTTCTTTGGCTGGTAATTTGGCTTTAATTGGAACAGAAAATCAACCTACTAATTCTACTCTCACATGGGTTATTAGAATTGTCGGTTTTATTGCCACTGTTGCTGTCACAATTTATGTTACTAAAATAGCTAAGAAAGCTTTAGAAATAATTGATAATTGACAATTGATAATTTTTTCAAAAATGTTAAATACACAACTGACAAAATTTTCTGAAGGCTATATGTATTGTAAATACAACACCGGATTAAATTAAAACGACAATCACAAGATAATTTATACTACATTTTTAGAGGCAATATTAATGTCTAATTTAGAATTTGAAAGAATCACAGTTTTACCAATGGATGAATATAATCAAAGATTGGTAGCTAATGTACATCCTGAAAATTGGGTAAATCCCCAACCTGCGGAATGTTATGATTTAGTAGTAATTGGTGCGGGTACTGCGGGTTTGGTTGTTGCTGCGGGTGCTGCGGGTTTAGGTTTGGGTTTAAAAGTAGCATTAATTGAAAAACATCTCATGGGTGGAGATTGTTTAAATGTTGGTTGTGTACCATCTAAAGCTTTAATTCGTTCTTCCCGTGTAGTTGGTGAAATTGGCAAAGCTAAAAATTTAGGTGTGAATATTTCCCAAAATTATGATGTTGATTTTGCCACAGTTATGGCTAGATTACGTAAAATTAGAGCAGGTATTAGTCATCATGATTCAGCAGCAAGATTCAAAAATTTAGGAGTAGATGTTTTTTTAGGAAGTGGTAAATTTGCTAGTAATAATACTATAGCAGTTGATGGACAAATTCTGAAGTTTAAAAAAGCGGTAATTGCCACAGGAGCAAGAGCAGTTAAACCAGAAATTAGAGGTATTGAAGAGGCAGGATTTTTAACTAATGAAAATGTATTTTCTCTCATTCAAAAACCAGATAAATTAGCGGTAATTGGTGGCGGTCCTATTGGTTGTGAATTGGCGCAAGCTTTTCGGCGTTTGGGTTGTGAAGTGACGTTATTTCATAAAGGTTCGCATATTTTAAATAAAGAAGATCGGGAAGCAGCGGAAATTTTACAAAAAGTTTTTAGTGATGAAGGAATTAGATTAGTTTTAAATTGTCAGTTAGAAGAAGTGGTGACAGTAACGGAAGGCAAACGGCTGTATTTTTCAGCTAATGGAAATCGAGATTCTGTAACTGTTAATGAAATTTTAGTAGGTGCAGGAAGAGCGCCAAATGTGGAAGGTTTGAATTTAGAAGCGGTGGGTGTAGAGTATGACAAAAAGCATGGTGTCAAGGTAAATGATTATCTACAAACTACCAACCCTAATATTTATGCAGCAGGTGATATATGTATGAATTGGAAATTTACTCATGCGGCGGATGCTGCTGCTAGAATAGTTATTAAAAATACGCTGTTTTCGCCTTTTGGTTTAGGACGTTCTCAACTCAGTAAATTAGTAATACCTTGGGTGACATATACCGATCCAGAAATTGCCCATGTGGGAATGTATGCAGAAGCAGCGGAAAAAATTGGTTTAGAAGTGGCGACAATTAAAATTGATTTTAATCATGTAGATCGAGCAATAACTGATAGTGAAGAATTGGGATTTCTAAAGATTTACCACAAAAAAGGAACTGATGAAATTATCGGTGCAACCATTGTTGCGAGTCATGCAGGAGAAATGATTTCAGAACTTACTACCGCTATTGTTCATAAAATTGGTTTAAGTAAATTAAGCAATGTAATTCATCCTTACCCCACTCAAGCGGAAGCAATTAAAAAAGCAGCAGACGCTTATCGTCGTACACTACTAACACCCAGAACTAAAAGACTTTTGAAATTTTTAACTAAGTTTTCTTGATAGGTAGAAATTTAATCAGGAGCGTCTATTTTTTTCCTGTTATTAAAATTATTCTCACTTCTGACTCCTGTAAGGGCGAAGCATTCGGGCAACAAATTATCAATTTTCTGACCAGGCTATTTTCCGAATGCTTCGCCCCTACGACTTCTAACTTTTTTAAAGTTCTGATTCTGTTTCAGGAGCAATAATTTCACCAGTACCCATTCTTAAAATCATATCCTGGTCAGTAATCAGTTCATTCAATTCTTTAACTTTTAAATTCATCAGTTCACAAGCTATGCGTAATTCCTCAGCAAATGTTTTAATATCATCAGCATAGCCACAGTGATAAGCAGCAATTTTAATGCCTTGTTTAGCATTTGCTCTAGCACAATCTACTAATTCTGTACCATGTAATTGTGTTGGCGATACCATAGATTTAGTTATTATTGATTATACAATTTTCCCTAAATAGATTATCAATTTCTGTATTTTAAATCATCCCTCTAATGGTAGAATATAGAGAATATAAATACCCAACTTCTCCAACGAAGTCGGGTATCTAGGAATGAGTGATTCAACAATGGACAATTAACAATTACCTCTCCTTCCTTACCTGGAAATGAAAAAAGAGATAATTTTAAAACCGGCAATGAAAAAATTGTCAATTATCAATTATCAATTGTTAATTATCAATTACTAAAAATAAACCTTGGATGGAAATTATCGATCCAAGGTTTACTTTTTGCTTACGCTCCCACTAGTCTTTGGCAATTTCAGACTTTTATACCCCGGATATTTGCAAACTAATATTTGCAAAATGCGCTCATTTATGGCAAATGGGCGCGGATTTTTAAGCTTCCTCCTCACATCTCACACGCTCTTAATCCAACCACTGAAAACAAGTACACAACTCTCTGTTGATGCAGGATTTATCCTTGACATCTGCTCTTAATTTAACTATTCTCTCCTGGTTGTTTATCGTTCCCAAGAAATAAAGAAAATGTTAATTTTATCAACCCTAAGATACAGGGTAAGCTCATCTAATTTGGTATAAAATAAACTTGACAAAAGAAAAGGGATGTAGAGGAAGTGCGATCGCTGTTTTGGGTTTTGGAGGGAGTGCGATCGCTGTTGGGGTTGTGGAGGGTGCGATCACTTTTTGAACCCACCTTCCGCACCCTAAACTGTTACACAACGAAAAATGGTCATTTGGGGATTTGAGATTGGCGAACTGCTTGCAGCAGCGCTTCGCTATCGCTACCTAAACTTTAGACCATTTTGTATTAAAATTATCCTCAAAGGTCTTCAAAAATCCGAAATTACCGATTGTGACACTGGGGGGTGCGGAATGTGGGTTACATAGCGTTAAAATTTATTCTGTATCCAGTCCCGTCTGCTTATACTCACAAAAAATTCTCCTTTGGATGATTGATACATACACCCACAGGAGAAATTGTACAACTGTTTTATTTATTTTCCAACTTTTTTATCATCCTACAGCAAAATATCAACTATTCCACCGTTACTGACTTCGCTAAATTCCTTGGCTGATCGACATCTAAACCCTTTCTCGCCGCAATATGATAAGCCAACAATTGCAACGGAATAACTGTCAAAATAGGCGACAAAATTTCCTCTACATCACTAACAGGAATTAAATCATTAAAAATTTCTGCTGCTTCTCCATCATTCACAGATGTCACTCCTATTAACCGGGAATCTCTCGCTTTTGCTTCTTGGGCATTAGAAATCACTTTTTCATATACACTTCCAGGCATGGCGATCGCCACTACCGGAACTTTACTATCCAATAATGCGATCGGTCCATGTTTCATCTCTCCTGCTGGATATCCTTCCGCATGAATATAACTAATTTCTTTTAATTTCAAAGCCCCTTCTAAAGCAATAGGAAAATTAATTCCCCTGCCTACAAAAATGAAATCTTTTGTTTCTGTAAACTCATGAACTAACTGTTCAATATATTTTTCCTGAGTTTCTAAAATCGCCTCAATTTCTATCGGTAACTGCCTTAAACCAGCAATAATTTCTGTTAACCTTTCAGAAGAAATTGTTTGCCGACGATAAGCTAAATCTAAAGCTAAACCATAAAACGCCATCAACTGAGCAATAAAAGTTTTCGTCGCCGCAACACCAATTTCAATCCCCCCATGAGTATTAATAATATTACTCACCATTTGCCCCAAAGTGCTTTCCGGGCGGTTAGTAATCCCTAAAAGTCGCGCTTGATACTTAGCTTCTTTTCCTTGTCTGCGGTCTTTTTCCATACTTAAAGCAGCCAAAGTATCCGCAGTTTCTCCTGATTGAGTCACCCCAATAGTTAAAGTATTAGCAGTCAAAGGTGTAGGCGCATAGCGAAATTCAGAGGCATATTGTATTTGAGTCGGTATTTTTGCCAATTGTTCTAATAAATACTTACCAACTAACGCCGCGTGCCAACTTGTACCACAAGCCACAATTTGAATTTGTTCTAAATCTGCGTAAAATTCCTCTGCTAAATTCAAACTAACAGGAGTTTCCCCACTTCCCGGAAAATAAGCTTCTAAACAAGCTCTAACTACACCCGGTTGCTCATAAATCTCCTTGAGCATGAAGTGTTTAAATCCCTGCTTTTCCACCATAATGGGATTCCAATTCAAAGTGCGGGGATGCTTCTTTAAACGATTTCCAGCAAAGTTGTACACCTCAACCCCCAACGGAGTCAAACGGGCAATTTCCCCATTTTCTAGGGGCAATACAGCGCGGGTATGGGCAACAATTGCCGGCGTGTCCGAAGCACAGAAAAACTCACCTTGTCCAAACCCAATTACTAAAGGCGCTTGCTGACGCACTACGATCAATTCATCAGCGTAGTCAGCAGAAATAACTGCGATCGCATAAGCCCCTTCTAACTTTTTCACCGCTTCCCGCACCGCTTCTAAAAACACAGAAGCCGAATTACTATCTTCAGGAATATGCTTTAAACATTCAGCGATGAGATGGGGAATAACTTCTGTATCTGTATCTGAACGAAATTCATGTCCTAATGCTTTTAAATTTTCCCGCAATTCACGATAATTTTCAATAATTCCATTCTGCACCACCGCTATCCGCAAAGCAGTATCCTGATGGGGATGGGCATTATATTCTTCTGGTTTACCATGAGTTGCCCAACGAGTATGACCAATACCAATTTGAGCAGGGTTTTCTACTTGTTCCAGTTTAGAACGCAAATTTAGTAATTTACCCTTAGCCCGCACGCAATGGATATCACCTTCCCATATCGTAGCAATACCCGCAGAATCATAACCTCTATACTCTAACTTTTCCAGTCCAGATAATAAAATATCCGTTGCTGCTTGAGTGCCTATATATCCAACAATTCCACACATTTTTTATACTACTCCGGTTATTAGTTAACAATTATCAGTTAACAGTTATCACCATAAAGCGGTAATTATATCAAATCAAAAGGCTGGGGACTGGTGACTGGGGACTGGGGAAATATTTATCTTTCTCCTGCCTCCTGAACTCCTAAAAAATATTAAGTGCTGAAAACTGAGAGAAGAAGCAAGAATCGTGTTAGTTGATGGATTTCTTGTTTCTCCCTAGCTCAGTCTTCAGCACTATTGTACTGAGTATTTTAAAATACCAGCTTTGTTAGTATGCTAGACCCATGCTGCGAGTTGTTTCAGCACCCAAATAAACGCGGATGCTCAAAAAGTCGGTGGGGCAAGCTGTTTCACAGCGTTTGCAGCCTACGCAGTCTTCTGTGCGGGGTGAAGATGCCACTTGAGCAGCTTTACAGCCATCCCAGGGAACCATCTCTAAAACGTCAGTGGGACAAGCGCGGACACATTGGGTGCAGCCGATGCAGGTATCGTAGATTTTTACGGTATGAGACATTGAAAAAACTGCTCCTTTCGAGTTCTCTTCTTTGGGAAGGAATCATAATCAACGCATAGTTTACCGCAGTGCTGGATGGGCTGTAAGTAAAAGGCTACATAACTTCAAACAATTTAATAAGCCCTATGAACATTTTATTTGCCAAAATCGCTGCTATTCAGCTTTAATCAGCAACAGGGGCATCAAGTGTTTACTCTATTGACTGTCTCCAAATATGGCAAATTGTAAAGATGTGTAAATTTCCGAGCAATTTCTCAGGGTTATCTATAGTACCTATAAATTGGTCGCTGGTAACTCTCAAGTTCGATCAATTTGTTAAGAAGTATTAACTAATTAGATACAAAATTGCACAAAATTAAATGCGCTGCAATTTTCTATCAATCATCAAATATGCTATGTTTTTTTGACTTATTTTACGTAATATTATTGTAAAGTAAGATCAAAATTTTATCTCAGGAGATCAAGGAGTCGTAGGGGCGACGTAGGGGCGACGTAGGGGCGAAGCATTCGGAAAATAACCTGTGATCAAAATTGAGAATTTATCGCCCGAATGCTTCGCCCTTACAGGAAAATAACCTGTGATACAAATTGAGAATTTATCGCCCGAATGCTTCGCCCTTAAAGGAGTCAGGAGAAATAATTATAGTAAAGTAGGAATTGTGCGTCGCTATCTATCTCTGTTACACTTCAAAACAAATTGTTAAATTTTTTATTAAGATGCAAATTGCTCAAAAATATAGTAAATCATTAATGATAATCCAGCCCTAGTCACCTATGGTAGAGGTTAATTCACCGATTACGATACCATTTTTAATAATGTAAATCCCATCACATAAACTGATTATGGAACCAGACTCTTTACCAACTGAGTTGATTTTAACAAACCCGCGTCAGTCTCTTGGTAGATTACAACTTGATTGGACACCCCAACCAGGGAACTATGTTGATTTTGAAGGTAAAACCTATGCAGTATTAGAGCGTCGTCATAGGTATCAGTTGAAAGCAGGACGCTACCGTCTACATAATATCGCTATTTATGTCCAAAAAGCTAAACGACCATCAGAAAAAAGTTTAGTAGCTGGACGTTGGGTTATAGGTGATGCTAGTTGTGATTACAATGCTCATTCAGAAATCATCCGCTGTGCAGTCAACCCAGATGGTCCTTGTGAGTCTTGTCGGTTCTATGAAAGTTCAGGTGACAGGTGACAGGTGACAGGTGACAGTAAGAAGGTAAGAGGCAAAAGTTTATTCTTCCCAATTACCCATTACCTCCCCTATGGTTAAACGAGTACCATTAACAAAGTCCCATCCTGACTGGAGACGTTTACCAGTTGGTTGAACTTCTCTTAACCATAACAACCCTTCCCCAGTTTGAACAATTGCTCCTATACCTTTGGCAATGTTTACTACTTCGCCAGGTTGGGTAGATACAGTTGACAAATCTGGTAAATTGTGTATTTTATCTCGTAATTGTTCTGGGAGTTCTTGAATATAAGCACGTTCAAGAGGAACTGTAGCAGTGATTTTCAAAGGTTGATTGCGAAAAGTTGTGACGCAGTTAGGATAAAAGCCTCTAATTTGATTATGTAATTTAATGGCACTTTTTGACCAGTCTAGGCTATAGTCTTCTTTTTGAATCAATGACGCATAATTGGCCAGAGAATCATCCTGGGGAATAGGTGTAATTTCCTGGCGTTCCCATTTTAATAAAGTTTCCAGCAATAAATCTGCACCTATAACCGCTAATTTATCGGCTAAAACTTGGGCATTCTCCAGTAAACCAATTGGTGTATTTGCTTTTAATAGCATATCTCCTGTATCCATGCCCACATCCATTAACATGGTTGTGATGCCAGTTTCTTTTTCACCGTTATAGATACACCACTGAATAGGAGCAGCCCCTCGATATTGGGGTAAAATCGAACCATGTACATTGATACAACCCAATTTTGGCATATTTAAGATTTTCTTAGACAAAATTTGTCCATAAGCAACAACAACAAACGCATCCGCATCTAATTGTTGTAGTTGGTTTAAAGTTTCCCCATCTTTTTTAACTTTCTCAGGTTGCCATACTGGGAGATTGTGAGCATTAGCAAGTGTTTTGACAGGAGAAGGTGTTAGTTTATTCCCACGTTCTCGTCGTTTATCCGGTTGAGTGACAACTGCTAAAACTTCAATATCTGGATAATTCAGTAATTTTTCTAGAGTGGGAACAGCAAACTGGGGAGTACCAAAAAATACAACTTTCATTATTAATTTGTTGCGAGTTTTTAGCTAGGATTTACTAGTGAATATTAAATGCGTCACGATTCACTGACAACTGACAGCCCACAACGGACTAAATCACAATAACCGTGAAAAAGACGCAAAGCAATTTTGCTTTGAGTACATTAATTTTCGCTATTTAATGGTAGAATGTTTATTATAGGTGCTACAAAAAGTTCCTGAATAAAATACAACGACCCAACCAGTAGGTTAACCAAGATCAATCACTGATTGTATCTGCTGTTTACAGGTTCTAATCTTTTGTATTATCTCATGGCAAGACAATTAAGCATCTACTCACCCAGCTTATCTGAAATAATTTACCAAATTCACTTTCTTGCAGTTGAGCGATCGCAATGGATATTTTATTTGATTGCAAGCTAATTTGTAACTGCTGAATTTGGTAGAGATAAAGGTGAGGTTTTTGATGTTGACCCGACTTTGCCAAAATTTTAAAGGAATAAATCAGTTTTAGACTTGACACTCTGCGTCCTAAAGGAGCGGAGATTCTTGATTCAACGAGTCCACTTAGACTAGATCCCTTGCAGTTTCTAATCCAGAGGTGGTTCTCTCCTCAAGCGTTACTTAGGGAATGCCCTTTCCTAGTTGGATGATTCCAAATTTTGTTTGAGTTTAAATTCTGTGTCGTGTTTCGACTACTTCGACTACGCTCAGTACAAGTGCGCTCAACAGAAGTCTAGCTCCCATTTAGCCGCGAAGCGGCTTCCCGAAGGGTAGATTTTACCTATTCCTAGTAAGGAACTAGAACTATGGAATAGAACCCACCAATCTTCAGTTGTCAAGGTATCGATTGCCGTTAGGCAGTTATGTTTTTATACAGGTTGATTACCGTTCCTGTTAAAAAAATCTACCATGACTGCCCATGAAGGGGCAATCCGTTCGCCTACATCCACTGTTCCTTAGTACGATAAAGTATCAATGCCTTGCTCCGATACTTTATCTCGGTAGTTTTGGCTCACTTGATTTTCTTATCAACCTGAAGGAATGAATTAGCTCTTGCTAAAACATTTTTATCAGAATAAATGAATTTAGGCACTAGAATTAGTCACCCAACAGCGTAGTTTATATCCTGTCGGAAACTCCTATATTTGGTTATACCTATATTGTGGTCTACCTAAATATAGGCAGTTTTTAGATATAAATACTTATTTAGAGAATCCGAAAATGATTAACGTCGGTATTCTCTGTGATTATATTCACCTAAAAAAACTAAGTTATTTAAAGAATGTAAAGGGGTTAATTGATGATTAGAAAACTTTTGTAAAGTGATGCAAAATTTATCCAGATAATCTCGTTAGAGATTCTAGTTTGTTGTTATACATATAATCATAGCTTTTTCTCTTCCTGCATAGACATTGCTCCTCACACAGCCACTGCCCCTTAGAGAGTCCAATCATGCTGAAATCCCTTTTGCTGTCAGGATGGTTCCGCGTACAACCATTTTTTAAGTACGTTATCGTTGTTATATTAATTGCTCCCTTGGTAGGTGTATCAATTCACTCTAGCATAGCGAAACAATCACATTTAAAAGTAGGAAAGATTAGTACAGGAATTGGCCAATCTGATTCAAATTCCCAGGTAACGGCTATAGCTGGGAAAAATGATTTAAAGATAGGTAAAGTCAACTCCTTGGAAGCAAAATTTGGGAACTTTGGATCAGTAAACAAGCCTGTGAGTCAAGCAAAACAAGTATTACAGGCTGATAAAATTAATTCTGGGGCAGTCAGCGATATTTTAGCGGTAGTAAAACAGGAAAACTTAGCAAAAATACCTACTAGTCAGAGAGATTTAATTCAAAAATTAAAAGATGTTAAGAGCCAGGCTTTACAGGGTGAGGTAAATTCTTTAGAACGTGCGAGTTTAGAGAATGAGGTATTAAAAACATCTGCAAGCACATCAAATATTAGAGAACCACAGCCATCCACAATGATGGAAATACCCGTAAATGAACAGCAACAGCAGTACGATACAGTACCAGATGATCCCATAAATAGTCCTCATCCAATTCCTTGGAAATGGATCATGATGACTCAAGAAGCTATAGGTGGTAAAGGGGGTTCTGGAGTGCGGCACTATCGCAGTATACCAGTGGTTTCTCCTGATGGTAGGTATGCGGTTTATAGCCGAGTGCAACTGGAAATACAACCGGAAATGCACAACAGCCGAGTTACCAGCTTGTTGTTTATCGAAGATCGGCAAACCAAGAGACTGCGGGTGATGTCAAAAACTGCTGCTGTTGGCGATCCCCTGTTAGATCAACAGATTTCAGATCAAGCTGATACCCAAGGGAAAATAGGGGTATTAGTTCCGGTTAGTTGGTCAGAAAAAGGCGATCGCTTTTTAGCCCGCAAATTTGTAGGTATGTTCAACACAGCAGACCTGACAGATCATGCAGTAATTTGGGAACGGCAAGAAAATCATACTCAAACCGTTGCTCCTGCCCAAGGAGAAGATGAGCATGAGAAAATAGCAATCTTGTTAGGGTGGAGTAAAAAACAACCTGATCACGTGCTATTCCGTGCGGGTGAACTAGGGGAAGAAAATTGGCCTTTGGTACAAGTTGCCAGTGATGGCAAAACTATCAATGTCAGCAACGACGGTGATCAACCTGTGACTTTTGGGACAAGAGATAGACAGGTTTGGGCAGAACCTCAAGTTGCGTCTAGATAGTTAGTCAGGAGATCAAGGAGTCAGGAGTCAGGAGTCAGGAGGCAGAAGAAGCAGGGGGGAAGGGGGCAGGGTGCAGGGGAGAAGATTTATCCCCCTTGCTCCCGCTCCCTGCTCCTTGTCTTATTCCCTGTTCCCTGTTCCCTGTTCCCTGTTTTAAGCTGATTTAAAAAATCTAATAATTTCCCGCACATGATCCAGAAATTGCCCATCAGTAGAAAGTTGAGCTATAGCATTTCTGGCTTCTCTCGATATTCGTTCATGTTCAGTATGGTTTATCGCCCTTAATTCTTCTAAACTAGCGACAACACGCGCTAATTCTTTACGGGTTTCTTCACTAAACCTTTGGTTATTTGCTACTAAAGAATAGGGTTGTTCTGGGTTAAGTTGATCCTCTAAAGATTGAACTTTTTGTTCTATTTCAGCAAAACGGTTACGCAATTCTAAAATATCTTCACGGGCATAAGTAAACCCTTGACGAATCATTATTAATCGAGCATATAAATATTCGTAGGCACTAATAGCTGGACGCAGTAAAGTTAATAACAAAGCTGCACCAGAACTGATATATCCCACAGCACTAATACCAGTAGCAGCCAAAATATAAAGAGCGACTGCTGAAACTAAGTGTAAAGCAATAGCCAGCCAGAGTGATCGCTTGGCTAACCCGGATTTCTCACAAGCCAAAAAAAACATTCATAAAGAGCAAAACAAAGGAAGTTTATTTGCTATATAAGTAGGGAAGATGAAAAAAGGAAATCTCCTAAGTATAGATTTGATAGATTTTGTTAAATATCAAGAAGTATTCAGGTAAAATATACTGATATAAATAATTGAGTATTAAAATTAGACATGACAAAAAAGAGTTAAGAAAAAAACTTTTATCCCCACCCTAAATTAAAGCTAAAAATGAGAGTAATAATCGTCACAAAAGAATTAACCAGGATTTGGTAACAACTGCAAACAACGGTAAGCAGTAGCATAAATATGCTGATAGGGACAAGAACTATTAATTGCAATTAAAACTCGCCGGGTACTCACAGTAATCAAAGCTCCTAACTTCAACAATTTGGTACGGATAGTCCCAACTTGAGCATTCTGTAATTCAGTTTTAACTAAACATTTATTTCGCAAAGCATTCATTAAAACATAAGCTATGGAAGAGAACCACAAACGTAGTTGATTACCAGCAAAGGTATGGGTACTGGTTCTATCGCTAAATAGTTCTAATTGTTGTTCTTTAAAACGATTTTCCATCTCACCTCTAGGACAATATTTCTGGGTATAAACTTCACTTGGAGGCATATTATTAGTAGGAATTGAGGTAACAACAAAACGGATATTAGTTCCCTTTGCCCCATACTCAACTTTAGTTACTACACGACGACTACGACTCCAAGATTTATGGGTTTGATAGTCAATAGTTTTATACCAAGTTGAGTTTTCTATCAGATTTGATGCCAGTTCAGGAAGTTCAATATCTGGAACAAATAGAGTTTCTAAAAAGGAAACTACCGTGGATAGCTTTTGCTCAAACTCTTGCTTGGCTTTACTTTGAGTTAGAGTGGTCATCTTTATTAAACGACTGTTTTCCGGCAACCCAAATACATAATCTACTTTGATTTGAGACTCACACCATTCCATAATATCTTCTCGGGAATAGGCGCTATCTCCACGAACTAAAATCTCTACATTATTCCATTCTACACGTATTTGTTTAATGACTCTCTGTAATTCTGATAATGCTCCCTCTGCTGGGTCTACATTGGAAGCCCTAAGTTTAGCTGCTAATAAATGTTTTCCACAGAAAATATCAAGTGAATGTTAAATAAATATTAAACTTTAACTTGTTCTTTTGAAGTTTGCAAAATTCTTTTAAGAGAATTTTCTTTGACTATCATGGCAGCGTGATTAATATCTAACCATATCCTTTCTCTTTGAGATGCTTCTGGCCAGTCTTCTAATACTTGATCTACTGGCAACCAAAATAAATGAACCCAGTAAATATTACCACGTTTACGATATTTATAAGCACCGATCTTTTCAGTATTTACCCGACCAATAACCCCTGCTTCTTCCCAAGCTTCTTTAGCTGCTGAATCAGGTGGAGTCATCCCTTTGCAAACTCCTCCTTTGGGAATTACCCAACTTTGCCGTTTACGGTTAGTGATTAATAAAACTTCTACTTTTCCATCTCGGACCCGATATGGAATCACTCCTGATTGTTTACAAATTTTATTGGTTTTTCTGCTCATAGAAGTACATTCCTGATACATTAACTTCTAGATTGTAATTACTGCCATATCTACAAGGCGATCGCTATGGTCATGTTGACAATTTTTACTATATGTCTTTGGTTACATCTTTCACGCTGTTAATTGGTTATTCCGTATAATTTTTCACCAAGTTTGACTATTGCTCCTTTGTGATGGTATTTCATATCCAATTAACAGGATAATTATATTGTCATGAAAGCAAAGCCTTGAACGTATTACTCGATTATCTTAATTAAAACCAACTCCAGAGGAAAGCCATATTGGCAATAAAATAGTGTAATTATAGTGTCAGTTATGCAAACTCAACTGCCAACATTTTGGTTAATTGAACCAGAAAAACCGCCATTAAAGCAGATTATCGCTGGGGGTGTGATTTTGCCAGATGGACAAATTGCGATCGTTTGCTGTTTACCAAATTCTAGTCATGCTACTTTCCCATCTTTCAATTCTTTTCAGCAGTTACAAGACAAAAGAGGTAGGCAAATCAAATTTGGTAATCACTCTTTAGATGGATATTATCTCAATACTTTTAAATTAGTCAGAAATAAAGATGTTACAGGTATTAGCGGTACTGGTATAGTTGCTGTAGGTTGTTATTTTCAAAGTTTTGGTGGTCTTGCTGTGATGCAATAGATATCTCCAGAAAAGAAATTATGGAACCTATTTATGGGGGCTGGGCGAAGCATTTGGGATATCTAGATGTCTGATTTTTCCGTTAAATTATCGCCCAAATGCTTCGCCCCTACAACTTATGACAAATTAATACATTCTATTTTGGAGAGGTCTAATGGTTAACAGAATTTGCTTCAACTGCTTGGTATATTGGCGGTTGGAAATAGAATTAATTCATGGACACAATGGTAAAACTCAAATGGTGATGGATTAGCGAATTTGTAAGCATTCATCTATCAGTAATCAGTAATCAGCTTAAACCTACGTTAATTTAACACCTTTCATTGAAGATTGGTATATAATATAAATCAGTTTTTTAAACATAACTAACAACATAAAAACTTTCATGGCAGATTTAATATTAGTTCCGGGTGCAACTGGTGGTGTAGGACAACTTGTAGTTAGCAAACTTTTAGAAAAAGGTTTGTCAGTTCGCATTCTCACACGGGATGCAAACAAAGCTGCAAAAATGTTTAATGACAAAGTAGAAATTTTTGTTGGTGATATCCGCGAACCCAATACGATCTCACCAGCAATGTTAAATATCACTTCTATTATCTGTTGTACGGGAACTACTGCTTTTCCTTCTGCTAGATGGGAATTTGATTCATCTATCAATCCCATTGAATTAGGGTTAGCTTTTTTTGATCCTAAATTACTGGAAAATAAAGCTAAAAATACACCTTTAAAAGTTGATTTTCAAGCTATAAAAAATTTAGTTGCAGCAGTACCAAAAAATTTAAAGAGATTTGTTTTTGTTTCTTCCTGTGGTATTCTCAGAAAAAATTATTTTCCTTTTAATATTCTTAATAAATTTGGTGTACTGGATGCTAAACAAGCAGGTGAAGACGCTATCATTAATTCAGGGATACCCTATACAATTATTCGCCCTGGCAGGTTAATTGATAGACCCTATACGTCTTACGATTTGAATACTTTGCTGAAAGCTACAACAAATGGTAAGTTAGGTGTAATATTTGGTAAAGGTGATAAACTGGCTGGCGATACTAGTCGAATTGATGTAGCTGCTGCTTGTGTAGAAAGTTTGTTTTATCCAAGTGCTGCTAATCAGGTTTTTGAGTTACTTAATCAAGGAGAAAGACCAAATGTAATTGATTGGGAAAAGCTTTTTTATCAATTGACAATTGACAATTGATAATTGTTTCATTCAAGGCTTCTGCCGTGAGCGTCAGCCGATAGCGTAGCGTGGCGTTAGCCATACGGTTTAAAACCTCCCCTTTCCAGGGGAAAAAAACAAAAAAAATCCGCTTTGTCATTGTCAATTGTTAATTGTCCATTATTGAAATATCCCCAAATCCTTGATTTTTTCTGAGACTTTGAGGATATATGGATTCCAATACTGCTCGGTTAAGGATTTTCGTAGGTTGGGTTGAACAAAGTGAAACCCAAAGAACCCTTGTAAATGTTGGGTTTCGTTCCTTAACCCAACCTACATAATTTATTTTTTTGAGCTTAACCGACAAGTATTGATATGGATTCTAGTTTTCAACGAATTTCAAAGAATCTAATCTTCCTAAAACTGCCATATCTTCAGCATCCAATTCTACAGGTATACCACTACGAATTAGTTCTGAAAAGTCTTCATTAGGAACCATAATTGTTAGTGTGTAAAGACGATTTTTACCTGTATTTCTAATCAAATGAGTGCCATTTGGTGGAACTAATAAACTATCTCCGGCCTTGACAGGTACTTTTTTACCATCACAAATTGCAACTCCTTCTCCTTTGAGAATAAAAAACATTTCCACTGCCCATTGATGGCGATTTGGTGGAGTTTGTCCCCCAATATCAAAGATTTCTACACAACAAGTTAAGGAAGTATTTGCAGTTGTGGAATCAAAGATAATTGCTAACCGATTTGTATCACGGGGATTGATACGGTATGCTTGATAATCTTGGGGAGATTTGATAACTGGAATTACACAACTTGTAGTAACCATATATTTGGTAATTGGTGATTGGTGATTGGTGATTGGTGATTGGTGATTGGTGATTGGTGATTGGGTATTAATCAATCCAAAATCCAAAATCTAAAATCCAAAATCTAAAATCTAAAATTATGCTGACTACTGACTCCTGCTATAATTGCCGAAGAATCAGTAACAAAACCAAAGCATTGTTTAACGTTGTACAAAGTTGCTAACCAACAATATTCTGGTGAAGTTGTGGCTGTACAATCTTGGACTAAAATGCAGTCGTATCCTAAAAAATTAGCATCACATAAAGTTGTGAAAACACATTGATCAGCATTGACACCCGCAAATAATATTGTCGTTATTCCTAAGTTTCTGAGAATACTATCTAAGGGTGTATCCCAAAACCCACTCATGCGATATTTATCAATGCAAATATCTGTCTCAAGTTGTTCTAATTCCTCTACTACCGCCGCTGCCCAGCTATCTTTCATCAGCACCTTTGCACCGTTTTTAGGTAGGCTATCACCTAATCCTACACCTTCACCGGTGGGATTATAAACATGAAGCAAACCTGCACTAATATTGAGTAAGTCTGGTCTATTACCCCAATTTAACCAAATTATTGGCACATTAACAGCCCGCAATTGTGGTAATAAGTTTTGTAAAGGTACTATTGGTTGACGTGCGGGGGTGACATCCACACCAATATGCGCTAACCAGCCATCAGGATGACAAAAGTCGTTTTGCATATCAATAATGATAATGGCGGTTTTTGCCAAGTCGATACGCACAGTTTTGGTTTCTGTTGTTAAAATAACGGGTTGTGGGGTTTTTTGCGGACGAGTAATATCTGCAAAGCTTTCATTGACTTCCCAAGCGTTGGGGTAAAATCCTAGTGTTCGTAAGGGTAGATTCATAATTGTTGGCACCCAAGATCATTGATTCTTTTGTAACTTGAAATAATCATAATTGTGCAATTGCTTAATCAACGTTAAAAAAGGTGAAAATCATGAACTTTACTATTAAAAAAGCTTTAATTGCTGTTACAGATGGTTACACAACTTTAGATGTTCAGGTTGTTAATGGTATCATCGCTGCTATTGGTGAAGATTTGGATGTGATTGGTACTGCAATTGACGGTGAAAATAAACTGCTGCTACCTGGTTTTTTTAACGCCCACACCCATTCTTCGGAAAAGTGGCAACGGGGAATAATTCCACCTTTACCTTTAGAATTATGGTTGGCGCATTTGTATGATTTTTCTCTTCTGGATATTGAACAAGTTTATCTCAGCGCCTTGGGTACGGCTGCGGAAACTTTGCTGTCTGGGGGAACAAGTGTTGTAGATCATTTGGTATTAATTCCTGGTAAAGAGTTAGAAACTATTTCTACTGCTGTTCGCGCTTATCAAGAAATAGGAATTAGGGCTTTTATTGCTCCTTTAATTCAAGATGAATCTTTAACTGCGGGGATACCAGAAGGTAAATTTTTAGAAAATCATCAACCTTATTTTCGTTCTCCTGCGGAAACATTAGCAATTATTGAAGAATCTGTTATTAAGTTTCATCGTCCAGAGGAAGGAATAAATATTTTAGTTGCACCGACGGGAATTCAATTATGTACTGATGCTTTATTTACGGGTTGTATTGAGTTGAGCGATCGCTACAATCTTTGTCGTCATTCGCACTTATTGGAAACTAAAGCCCAGGAAAAGTTAGCATTAGAAAAATATGGTTGTAGTGCGGTTGAACATTTAAATCATATCGGATTTTTGCATGAAAAAACCAGTTTAGCTCATTGCGTTTGGTTAACTGATGCTGATATTCAAATTTTGGCAGAAACCAAATCTACTATTGTTCATAACCCGTTAAGTAATCTGCGTTTAGGTAGTGGTATTGCACCGATTTTAAAATATCTGCAAGCAGGGGTAAATGTAACTTTTGGTTGTGATGGTGCTTCTAGTAATGACTCTCAAGATTTGTTAGAAGCGATTAAAATAGGTTCTATTTTACATAATGTGACTGATTTTGATTATAAATCCTGGATTACACCACGTCAAGCGGTAGAAATGGCTGCTTTAGGTGGTGCAAAAGGATTAGGGATTGATGAAAAATTGGGGTCTTTAAATGTGGGTAAAAAAGCAGATTTGGTACTTTATGATTTAACCAGTTTATCTTTGCTTCCTCGTACAGATCCCATTGGTTTATTAGTATTAGGTCGTCCTGTGAATGTTGTTAATAGTGCTTGGGTAAATGGTAAACAAATTATTGATAATGGGAAATTTACAACTATTAATGTTGATGAATTGCGAAAAGAATTATTTAACCGTAGTCAGTGGGTAAGTAGGGGAAAATCACCAACTTTAGAACAAATTGAGGTTCATTATCGTCGAGTGATGGGCTTATCAATTGATAATTGATAATTGATAATTGTTTCATTTTTTTAAATCCTCTTCCTTTCAGGGAGAGGTAATTATCAATTGTTCATGATTGAAATATTTTTTTTGTAAGTATGTCAACCTTAAAAAACCTCATATCCAGATCCCCTACTTCTTTAATAAGTAGAGGATTTATACACCTTCCTGTTTTACGTTTAATAATATAAAACAATGCGGCTTTTGGGAAATAAATCAAACAACAACCTGACATTTTTTAAAACGAAAAAACTAAACAAGGCGTTGTAAAATTAAATGATTACGCTCAGTTAATATTGCTTTCCAGTTTTGTTCAACTACAATTGTGCTGATTTTTTCCACAATTATCGCAGCACCATTTATATAATCTCCTGGTTGTAAATCTTCCCGACGATAAACAGGTGTATCATGCCATTTTTGGGCAGTAAACATTTGGACTATTTCCACAGGTTGGGGTGTTTCCTCTTGTGGGCGTTGACGAATAATTACAGGTTCTTCAGGAGTATCCATTTTTTGGATGACTTCTACAGAAATGGATTCAACTATTAAGGGTTTTTCTGTTTGAATAAAACCATACCTTGATTTATGTTCCTTTTCAAAATTATGTTGCATTAATGCCACATCTAAGGTAAAATCTACTGTAAGAATTGAATTATTACCCTCATATTTTAAATTAACTTTTTTAACTACTACTTCTTCTAGGTTCGTTTCTTGTTGTTTATTTAACTCCCTTCTGGATTGGTCTTCTAAAGATGCCATTAATTGCTGTAAGTGGGGAATTAATGATTGATTTAAAGGGTGTTCTACTCCTGTTAATTTGGTAACTCTCACATCAGCTAAACCCATACCATAAGCAGAAAGTACCCCAGCAAAAGGGTGTAGAAATATCTTTTTCATTCCTAAAGTATCAGCAATTAAACAAGCAACTTGTCCACCTGCACCCCCAAAACAACAAAGTACATATTGACTGACATCATAACCACGTTGGAGGCTGATTTTTTTAATAGCATTGGCCATATTTTCGACAGCAATAGAAATAAAACCCGATGCTACTTGTGCGGAAGTTCGATAATTTCCAGTGAGAGATGCAATATCTTCAGCTAATTGTGTAAACTTCTGAATTACTATTTCTTTATCTAGGGCTAATTTCCCTTCACTACCAAAAACTGCGGGGAAATATTGAGGTTGAATTTTCCCTAACATGACGTTAGCATCTGTGACTGTTAATGGTCCTCCACGTCGATAAGAAGCGGGTCCAGGATTTGATCCAGCAGATTCTGGTCCGACACGATAACTAGAACCATCAAAAAATAAAATTGAACCACCACCCGCAGCAATAGTATTAATTGCTAATACGGGAACTCGCATCCGCGCACCGGCAATTTCTAAATCTAGTTGTCTTTCATATTCTCCTTTAAAGTGAGCAACATCTGTACTTGTTCCTCCCATATCAAAGGTAATTACTAAATCAAATCCTGCTCTTTTGCTAGTTTGAACTGCACCAACAATACCACCAGCAGGACCACTTAAAATACTATCTTTACCTTGAAATTGTTCTGCATCGGTTAACCCTCCATCAGATTTCATAAACATTAATCTGACATGGAGTAAATGACTAGCTACTTGGTTAACATAGCGACGGAGGATAGGAGTTAAATAAGCATCAACAACAGTTGTATCTCCTCTACTCACAAGTTTCATTAAGGGACTGACTTGATGGGATACTGAAATTTGTGTAAAGCCTATTTCTTCGGCAATTTGGGCTATTTGTTGTTCATGTTGGGGATAGCGATCGCTGTGCATCAAAACAATGGCACAACTTCTAATTCCTGTGTTGTAAACTTTTTGTAAATCCTGTTTAACTTGTGCTATATTGACTGGTATTAATTCATTACCTTGGGCATCATATCTTTCATCTACCTCAATTACCTGTTCATAAAGCATACTGGGTAAAATAATCTGACGAGCAAAGATATTTGGACGGTTTTGGTAGCCAATTCTTAACGCATCTTTAAAACCTTTGGTAATGAGCAAAACAACCCTATCACCATGTCTTTCTAACAGCGCATTGGTAGCTACTGTTGTTCCCATTTTGACAACTTCTATATTTTGATAGGGAATCTGTTCATTACCGGATATGCCGATAATATCCCGAACTCCTTGAATAACTGCATCTGCATATTGTTCAGGATTTTCTGATAATAATTTATAGACTATTATCCATTGCTGATTAGGCAAAGGAACAATTAAAAAACGTTCTGGACAATTTACAAGTCGATCTATTATTGTTTGATTACTGGTGACAGCGACAATATCTGTAAATGTGCCACCCCGATCAGCAAAAATTTTCAACATTACCAAAATTCCTCAATAATATATAATATATATAGCAATACCTATGCCAATTTTCCAAAGATAGGTCTGAAACCCAATAAAATCGTTACGATATCAATAGGGTTTCAGAGTTTTGGCGAAGGTATTGATATAGCAAATTCGTTTTTATTTCTGAAGAGATTGGTGTGGGCGGGAAATTTTAGATGTTAGATTTTAGATTGGATATAACAAAAACAATCCAAAATCCTTGCATCGAAAATCTAAAATTAAGAACTCCTGCCTCCTTTCCTTAGTAATAATACGGTGAGTTCGGGGCGGCATGACCGTACAAATAACTAAATTACGGATAGTTCATTAGATAGCAAATAATCTAAATTTAAGTATTATTACTGAAAGAGTAGCAACTAATAATGAGCTAGATTGGTTAATAACAAACAACTGTCATATCATCCAAGGATATTTGTTCAGTCGTCTATTACCAATAGAAGAATGGAAAATTTTTCTACTAGATAAAAACTAAAATTCTATACAATCACTCACTTAGTCATTTTTAGTCATTTTTAATCATTTCCAGCAAGGAAAGTAAGATGAAAAAAATTCTCATAATCGAAGATGAACCACAAGTAAGAAATAACATACAAGAAATTTTAGAATTAGCTGATTTCGACACCTTAGTTTCTGAGAATGGTCAACAGGGTTTGCAATTGGTAAAAGAGAATAAACCAGATTTAATTATTTGTGATTTAATGATGCCTGAATTAGACGGGTATAGTCTATTAACCCAACTGCGTCAGGATATTTCTACTGCTACAATTCCTTTAATTTTCTTGACTGCTAAAGCGGAAAGAGCAGATTTACGTCGAGGGATGGAGCTTGGTGCTGATGATTACTTAACTAAGCCTTTTCAACCTGATGAATTACTGCAATCCATTGCGGCTAGATTACATAAACAAGAAATGCTTGAACAAGAAACTCAGCAAAAGTTGAATGATTTACGCATTTCTATTAGCAACTCACTACCCCATGAAATCAATACTCCTCTCAATCATATTATAGGAATGTCCAATTTATTGATTCAAGAGCAAGGAATTATTTCTACTACTGACAGTTTAGAAATGCTCGAATCAATTAATAAAGCTGCTCTAAGACTGCATAGACTGATGATTAATTCCCTCATGTATGCCAATCTAGAACTATTATCATCTAATCCTGAGAAAGTTGCTGCTATTCGCAATAATGTGGACAAGTCTTTTGTGCGTCCAACTTTAGAAAAGGTAGCTTTTAAAATCTCTCAAGACGCAGGTAGATCATCTGATTTAACCATAGAAATCTCCGATGCAATGGTCAATATCTCAGAATTGAAATTGAAAAAAATTCTTGAAGAAATAATTGACAATGCTTTTAAATTTTCCCAACCAAATACACCTGTAAAAATTATAGGTTCTAGCAGTTTTCATGGTTTTAATTTGTATATAATTGACAACGGTAGAGGTATGAACAAAGAGCAACTTTCTAGGGTTGGGGCTTATGTACAGTTTGAACGCAAAATGTATGAACAACAAGGTTCTGGTTTAGGATTATCCATTGCTAAGAAACTGGTAGAAATTCACGGAGGAGAATTTTCAATTGAGAGCTTACCTGGTCAACAAACGATTGTTCGTATGGTTCTACCTCAGTAAAAGGTGCAGAGTTAAGAATCTATTGATCTATGGCACTAAAACGCTTTATTATAGAAATGGGTATGGGTGTTTACTAACTGTTTGTAAGTAACTCAACCTTAAAAAATTTAAGACCCAGATCCCCGACTTCTTTAAGCAGTCGGGTGTCTATACTTTTCAACCTTAAATTTCAACGGTATCACTCCCCCAGCAATTTGTAATTTCGCAACAACTTTGTATTTTCAGCAGTCAATAATTCCCGCAAACTATCTACCTCATTTAATATATCGAGTTCCTGGGTGTATGCTTCCTTTAAAATCAACAGATATTTCTCCCGCTCTTTTTCATTTTTTGCTTGTTTAAGCATATAAATTGCCATGTTAATACTAGAAAGCGGATTACGTAAGTCCTGGGAGATTGTCTCTAACAAGTTTCCTCGAATTTGTGCCAGTTGCTGAGAGTTTTGCAAGTCAGTGCGATTTTTTTTGATTTCCTGCTGTAGTGTTTCCGTTTTTTGGTTTTCTTGCAGATACGCCTGATGGGATAGTGAATGTCTTTCTAAACGTGCTTTAACTGCTTCTAAGATTTCAAACGTCTCAAAAGGTTTGGAAATATAATCATCAGCCCCCAATCCCATACCTTGACGTAAATCATTGCGGTTGGCTTTAGCAGTGAGAAAAATGAAGGGAATATCAGCACATTTAGGATCTTGTCGCAGTTGTGTTAACACTTCATAGCCATCTACTTCTGGCATCATAATGTCACAGATAATCAAATCAGGTTTTTTGATTTTAGCTAACTTTAAGCCGATTTTTCCATTTTCCGCAGTAATGACAGAGAACTCTGCTAGTTCTAAAATCTCTTGGAGATTTAACAAAATTTGAGTTTCATCTTCAATGACTAGAATTAAACTCATAGCTTGAAAGGTATCCTAAATAGGGTTTGCTGAAAAAGTCTTGTCGTGGAGACAGGGAACTCTTAACAGGGAGCAGTTTCAAGAGTTTGATGGGAGCGATTTTTCCTTTGTGTAGAAATTAAATGCAAGGTTTTTGAGTTCCCACCTCGTAAACTAATTGTAAGGGAATTGTCACATCAAAGGTCGTCCCTAAATAGGGTTTGCTATTTTGTGAACTGAAACTCTTGATTTATCTTCGTTTTCGGTTTATATGATTTGCGCTTGGCGTTAGCCATCAGCAAGCCCTAAATAAATAGGTGATACTTAACGTAAGCATTTAGCTAACAGCAGTTAGCGGTCAGCCGTAAAACCCTTTTATTGCAAGGCTCTGTGATGAAAATTTTTATCTTATTTACCTACAATATGCTGTATTACTAATTAACAATGAATAATAACCAACTACCAATTATTAATCACCAATCGCCAATCATAAGGAAGAAACTGTGAAAATTTTAACTAACCATAGCACTATTTTAGTAGTTGACGACAATCCTATTAATTTAAAACTTCTGGATTATACCTTGAGTGCCGCAGGATATAACGTCAAAATGGAAGCAAATGGACTAAATGTGATACAGAAAGTTGATGATATTATGCCTAATTTAATTCTGCTAGATATTATGTTGCCTGATATTAGCGGATTTGAAATTTGTGAGCAACTTCAAGCCGATCCTCGCACACAGTCGATCCCGATAATTTTTATGACTGCTCTGGCTGATACTATGGATAAGGTGAAAGGTTTAAGTCTAGGTGCTGTTGATTATATTACCAAGCCATTTCAAAAAGAAGAATTACTAGCCCGTGTACGTACGCATTTACATTTACAGAGTTTAATTACATCTTTAGAACGGCAAAACCAGGAACTCAGACAACTGACACAACGTAATGAGGACTTAGAACAGAGAGTGGCAGAACGAACAGCAGAATTACAAGCAGCACTAGAAAAAGAAAAAGAATTAAGCCAATTGAAATCTCGGTTTATTACAATGGCATCCCACGAGTTTCGTACACCTTTAGCCATTATTTCTTCATCATCGGGTATTTTGCAAAAATTTAGCGATCGCCTGAGTGCAGAAAGAAAAGAGCAACATTTCCAAACCATCCAAAACACCATTAAGCATATAACCCAAATACTGGATGATGTACTGATGATTAACCGCGCCGAAGCCGAGAAAATAGAATTACATTTAGAAGCATCAGATATTATCGCTTTCTGTCGCCATCTCAAAGAAGAAATCGAAACTACGAGTAACCAACATACAATTAATTTCTATTTAGATTTAGGCGAGGAAATTATGGAAAATTATCTGATTATTCAGTTTGATGAAAAAATTTTACGGCAAATTCTCACCAATCTCCTGACTAATGCTATTAAGTATTCTCCGTCTCACAATTTGGTTAATTTTAGTTTGACTAAAAACAATAATCAAATATTATTTAAAATTAGCGATCGCGGCATTGGTATTCCTGAAGCAGATCAAGCTAATTTATTTGAACCTTTTCACCGAGCATCTAACGTTGGTACAATTGCAGGAACTGGTTTAGGGCTGTCCATAGTCAAAAAATGTGTGGATCTGCACCAAGGGAAAATTAACGTAGAAAGTCGTGCGGGAGAAGGAACAACATTTACAGTTAGTCTTCCTTTTTTCAAAGGATAATTAATATCACGTCTAGTTAAACAATTAACATATCTGTTGACACTGGTAATTGGTAATTGATAATTGGTAAGTAGGTAGGCACAAAAAATTAATTGTCAATTATCCATTATCAATTGATCATAATGTTATTATCACTGGGGAAGCATAATTTTAATAATAGTTTCTGCTCCTGGTATACTCTCAATTAAAAACTTTCCTCCATGCAGTTCCACTAACCTCTTAGCAATTGATAATCCCAGTCCAGAACCTTGTTGTTCATACATTTTACGTTCAAACTGGACATAAGCCCCAACTCTAGAAATTTGCTCTTTGGTCATTCCTCTACCGTGGTCAATCACATATAAATGATAGGAATTATTACTACTATAACCGATAATTTTTACTGGTGTATTAGGTAGAGAAAATTTCAAAGCATTATCAATTATTTCCTCAGCAATTTTACTGAGTCTGACAGGAGAAACTTTGACTATTGCATCAGATATTTCTATACTCAAATCTGCTGTTCTATGTGCTTTTTCAGCAATTTGTACAGCTACATTTTCCATAGTTGATTTGACAAAACTTTTGACTCCATTATTACGAAGCCGTTCCACTTTTTCTGGATCAGATGCTATTAATTCCAAGTCTGTATACATCAGGAAGTTAATAGTTAGTCTATGTAACCTCAGAGCAGCTTGATGAATGGATCCTAAAATTTCCAGATTTTCATGGGAAAGGTTTTCCTCAAGCATCAATAAATTTGAGAATCCTAAAATATGATTCAGAGGAGTATTGATTTCATGGGGAAGTGAATGACTGATAGAACTGCTTAAATCATTTAATTTTTTTTGAGTTCGTTCATCTACTATTGCTTGTTTATCCAATCGAGTATTAATTGCTTGTAGTAATTCATCTGGATGAAAAGGCTTAGTTAGGTAATCATCTGCACCAAGTTCCATCCCTCGACGTAAATCTGATTTATCCGCTCTAGCAGTTAAGAAAATTAAAGGAATGGTTGCAGTAGAAAAATCCTGACGAAGTTGAGTTAAGACACTATAGCCATCTAACTCGGGCAGCATCAAATCACAAATAATTAAATCAGGATGTTTATCTTTAGCCAATTGCACACCCTGTAAGCCATTTTCTGCAATTAGTGTATCAAACTCTGAGAGTTCTAAAATTTCTTGGATATTGTTTCTGATTTCAACTTCATCTTCAATAATTAAAATGTTTTTCATTTTTTGTTTCCCTGATATTATTTGGTAGATGGATTAAAAATAAGGATAACAACTCAGATTGCCTTTTGCTTTAATCTTGATACTTGATTATGACTAATTGTAAGCTATTTGCGCTTCGTGATAAATGAGGAATAACTGACTTAATATAATTTAGCTGATCCTACTGTCCACTTAGAAAGTCTTACCGTAGATATACTTACAGTATATCAGTAGGTTGCAGGGATTGAAGGGATTGAATATTCAACTTACACAAGTTAGGACTTACGCAATATTGTACTAAAAATATTGTACTAAAAATATTGTACTAACAACCTGATTCTTGGGTAGGGGTAATTCATGAATTACCTCTACTTTCCTTCTATTTTGCATAAGTCTTGCAACTGTGAATGTGAACAATTTACGAACAATTTACAGTCCAATAATTTTCACATCTTCAACCGGACTAGGGCTAAAAATAATAGAATTAATGACTAATATAATATCTGCCAAAAATGCTTATGAGAATTTCGTTTTTTAGGTTTTTGCTAACTTCTCTGTGGTTGATGGTTGCCTTTTTAGCTACAAATTTGCAAAATAGGAATACAGTTTTAGCGGAAGCACCCCCAGAAGTTTCTCAATTAGTTAATGGTAAACAGATTAATGTTAGTAAATCTGAATTTGGAGTGAGAATAGTAGACTCCCAAGGTAAAGCTAATTTTTTTCCCACCACCAAAGTACCTTTAAAAAAAGGTGATGCTTATGGTTGGAGAATGACACTACAAAATTACCAGGGTAAAGTCAAATGGCGGGAAGTTTTACGTTTACCAAAAGCCCCAGAAACTTGGGCTACACCGGAGAAAGATGAGAATTTTTCCCTATCTGCGGATGGTAGTACAGCCATCACAACGCGGACGCAAACAGTTAAAAATGGTGTGATTGAAAATTACTGGAAAATCGCTCCTGGTGATCCTCTTGGTAAACACAGAATAGAAGTTTATGTTGATGATCGTCTGATTTCTATTTTTGAATTTGAAACTGTAGAATTTTAGTAAAATTTTTCCGGTCTTCTCGTTCCCATTTTCTGTCTTATCAATTTCTCATTCCCATATTCTGTATTTTCTCGTTCCCATACTCTGTATGGGAATGAATTATAGAAGGCTCTGCCTTCAATAAAAAAACAGAGGCAGAGCCTCTGTAATAGCATTCCCAGTCTGAGACTGGGAACGAGATCAAAGAAAATAGGGTTTTTATTCAGGGTTTTTATTCTTCGTCTAATTCCATTTCTTCTTCATCTTCTTCTTCATTAGATTTAGAAACAGAATTAGCAGAAACTACTGCGCCTTGATCTAATTTCCCGCGGACTTGTTCTTTAATTTTTTCTGCAAAATCTGGTTTTTCTTCTAGATATTTAATGGCGTTATCTCGACCTTGGGAAATGTTATCACCGTTGTAACTGTACCACGCACCTTTCCGCAGTAAAATGCCGGTTTCTTCTGCTAAGTCCACTAAACAACCAAGGGTAGAAACTCCTTTACCAAAGATAATGTCAAATTCGGCAATTCTAAAGGGTGGTGCAACTTTATTTTTGGCAACTTTCACTTTTACTCTATTACCAAATTCATCAGAGCCTTTTTTCAAGGTTTGAATACGGCGAATATCTAGACGCACGGAAGCGTAAAATTTCAACGCATTACCGCCCGTTGTGGTTTCTGGACTACCGTAGGTGACACCGATTTTTTGCCGTAATTGGTTAATAAATATAACTGTGCAACCAGATTTACCAATATTACCTGTAATTTTCCGTAAGGCTTGGCTCATCAATCGTGCTTGTAAACCTACGTGAGCATCACCCATATCACCTTCGATTTCCGCACGGGGTACTAGGGCGGCTACGGAGTCAATGACAACTATATCAACGGCGGCGGAACGTACTAACTGATCAACGATTTCTAAACCTGCTTCACCAGTATCCGGTTGGGAAACCAGTAAATTTTCAATATCTACACCTAGTGCAGCTGCGTAGGTGGGATCTAATGCGTGTTCTGCATCTACGAAAGCAGCTATGCCGCCATTTTTTTGTATTTCTGCGATCGCATGAAGAGCTACTGTAGTTTTACCAGAACTTTCCGGTCCATAAATCTCAATCACCCTTCCCTTGGGTAAACCACCACCCAAAGCTAAATCCAGTGTTAGCGCCCCTGTGGAAATTGTTTCTACACGCATCCGGGTAGCATCACCTAAACGCATAATCGCCCCTTTACCAAAGCTGCGCTCAATCTGGTTGAGTACCATATTCAGTGCTTTTTGCTTGCCAGTATCCGCTGTGTTGGTTGCCATTAGAGCCTCTAAATATAGGATTTAAGAAAGTTGCGTTGGGTTCTTGATTAGAACAGATATACTATTTTAACCAGAAAAAGTACAATTGGTAAGGTGTGGGAAAAAAGTTTTATGGGAGGAGTCAGGAGTGGTAGGGGCGAAGCATTCGGGCGACTAATTATAAATTTTTGTCCAAGCCTATTTTCCGAATGCTGATGCTTCCAGCACGCTTCGCGAACGCGCGTACAGGAGTCAGGAGAAAGATAAATATTTCCTGTTTCCCCAATCACCAGTCCCCTATCACCAATCACCAGTTACCAATCCCCAATTTAATACTGTGGCACAGAAGGATCTACTTCCAAACTCCAAGCATTAATGCCACCCTTAACGTTAGTTCCCACTATACCCGCTTCTTTGAGAATAGCCAGAGCTTTGGCAGAACGTCCACCCATTTTACAATGGGCAATTAAACGGTGTCCGTTAAGTAATTCTTTTACCTGAGTAACACCATCACCATTTTCAATCTCTGGTAATGGTACTAAGACAGAACCAGGAATTTTCGCAATTTCATACTCGTGGGGGTTACGTACATCCAACAGGACAAAATCTTGCGCCCCACTATCAATTAATGCTTTTAATTCCGTAACGGTCATTTCTTGAATGTCCATTTGTTGCTTCGCTTCTGCTGCTTTTGCTTGGGGAATACCACAAAATTCTTCGTAGTCAATGAGTTTTTCAATTACCGGACGGATGGGGTTAGGACGTAATTTCAACTCTCGGAATTTCATATCCAAAGCGTTGTACAACATTAAACGCCCACTGAGAGTAGTACCTTTACCAATAATAATTTTTACCGTTTCCGTCGCTTGGATCACACCAATAATTCCTGGTAAAATTCCTAACACTCCACCTTCTGCACAGGAAGGAACCATTCCTGGTGGTGGTGGTTCGGGATATAAATCACGATAGTTAGGACCACCTTCGTAGTTAAAGACGGTTGCTTGTCCTTCAAAACGGAAGATTGAACCGTAAACGTTAGGTTTGTTTAATAATACGCAAGCGTCGTTAACTAAATAGCGTGTGGGGAAGTTGTCAGTTCCATCAACGACGACATCATAAGGACGAATGATATCTAAAGCGTTTTCCGCACTGAGACGAGTTTCGTATAAGTCAACCTGACAATAGGGGTTAATTTCGTGAATGCGGTCTTTTGCGGATTCAATTTTGGGTTTACCTACCCAGGATGTGCCGTGGATAACTTGACGTTGCAAGTTGGAAAAATCAACCACATCAAAGTCAACAATACCGATGCGGCCAATACCTGCTGCTGCTAAGTATAACAGCAATGGCGAACCGAGTCCACCAGTACCTATACATAATACACTGGCAGCTTTGAGGCGTTTTTGTCCTTCTAGACCCACTTCGGGCAAGATTAAATGGCGGGAGTAGCGTTCGTAGTCGTCTTTCGTTAACTGGATTTCATCCAGATTAGGATTTAGCATAGTAAGAAAATGCAGAATCTCAGAGTATTAATATTAACTCAAAGTTGGTTCAGTTTATGAGTTCTATTTTTTTTGCTGGGGGAATTATATCACGTTGGGGACTGGGAAGGGGGCGATCGCATTTTTTGGAGTTGAATGATTTTAGCTCATGCAAAGACGCAAATACGCAAAGAATAAAAAATTGTTAATAAGTCTAAATTAATTGTATTATCTCTGTGTTCTCTGTGCCTGGAGTGGTTCGTTATTTCATGAATCTCAGTTAAATTTCTGAATAATTGGTTATAAAATCGCTATTTGCATTTTTTACATCCTAAAATCTTGGATATGCTCAGATGGCTCGCTATCAGACAATTATCTTGTAAAATCTCTTATTTAATAACCGATGACTATACTGTTGAGTAGGTATAAAATTATTAAGCAAATCGGTACAGGTGGGTTTGGAGATACTTACTTAGCTGAAGATACCGCATTACCAGGTAATCCTAAATGTGTTGTTAAGCACTTAAAACGCAATCCTGATCCGGGTGTATTGGCAATTTCTCAAAGATTATTTGAAAATGAAGCCAAGATATTACAAGATTTAGGTAAAAATGATCAAATTCCTGGACTTTATGCTTATTTTGAAGACAAGGGGGAATTTTTTCTGGTACAAGAATTTGTAGATGGACATGATCTGAATCAAGAGATTGTTGTTGGTAAAAAGTTAAGTGAAGAGAAAGCAATTAAACTAATACAAGAAATCCTAGAAGTTTTATCATTTGTTCATCAACAAAATATTATTCATCGAGATATTAAACCATCAAATATAATGCGTCGTCATGATGATGGTAAAATTGTTTTGATTGATTTTGGAGCAGTTAAAGAAATAGCCGCTTTTACAGTTAATTCTCAAGGGCAAACTAGCTTAACTGTAGGGATTGGTACACCTGGATATATGCCTTCTGAACAGGCAAATGGTAGACCGAAATTTGCTAGTGATGTTTATGCTGTAGGAATACTTGGCATTCAAGCGGTAACGGGTTTATTACTAGCACAACTTGAGGAAGATTCGACTACTGGGGAAATTATTTGGCGAAATTATGCCCAAGTTAGTGATAGATTTGCAGAAGTTTTAAATAATATGGTACGTGATCATTTTAGTCAACGTTATAAAAATGCCACTGAAGCATTACAAGCATTAAATAAAATTGAAAATAAGAGAGATTTTCCTACTAAAATTTTGGTTGGTTTTGGTGTAGCAGTAGCTGTTAGTTTTGCTGGTGGTTATGCTATGAATAATGTATTATCTAATCAAGGTGATCCAAAAGTAGCTGCAACTTCTGAACCTTCTGTAAAACCTAAAAGTTCTCCAAAAGCAACTTCAACTCCTCAACCTCCTGTGAAACCTAAAAGTTCTCCAAAAGCAACTTCAACTCCTCAACCTCCTGTGAAAATTACAACTAATAAAGCTGAATTTCGTAATTTAGATAAACTTTTAGCAGCTAAAAAATGGAAAGAAGCTGATATAGAAACCTATAAGATAATACTGAAAATAGCGGGTAAAGAAAAAGAAGGTAATTTAGATTTTAACTCTATTAAAAATTTTTCCTGTTCTTCGCTGCAAGATATAGATAAACGTTGGGTAAAAGCATCAAATGGACGTTTTGGTTTTAGTATCCAAAAACAAATTTGGAATAATATTGCGGGTACAGTGGGCTATAATTCTGATAACTTTAACAAGTTTGCTGATCGCGTTGGATGGAGGAGAGAAAATAACTGGTTGCGTTACTCAGACCTTACCTTCAATATTAATGCACCAAGAGGACATTTACCAAATACACCTCCAGAATATACTAGCGTTAGTTTTCGCAGAATGATACCTCTGATTTCACCTTGTAAGTTGTAAATTTTAATCAATCAATTTATCGTTGTTTTAACCCTGTATATCCTGATTTATAAAACCTCTATTACTTCCCTTTGAAACTGATGATTTTCATCTAAACAAAAACTATTTAATTCACCCGCTTTCCCTTGTGTAACTGATACAATTATATAAGAATATTCTGGACAAGCATAGATTCTATCCCACTCTGAAGGAATAGCAGGATAATCAGGATGGGAATGAAAAATACCAATGATATTTAAATTGCAGTTTCTCGCTTCTTTTTGTATTTGTAACATGAAAAAGGGAGCGATCGCATATCTTCTTCTGGTACTATATTCTTCCTGGTTTTCTGAAAAATTACCCCTTTCCCTATTCCACACATTTTCTGTAGGTATCACTTCTACAACAGTTTTCACTCCATTACTAATATAACCCAATATTAACCCACAACATTCATCAGGGTAGGTTTTTTCAGCATGAATGTTGATAATTTGCAAGTGTTCAGAGAGAATCTTGAGAATATTCATAGATATAGATATTGTAATCAAACGCAAATTTATTTATTAATCCCATACTTTGCAAATATGATCAATACTATCTCCCAGAAATTTTCATCTTTCGCAAGTTAGATCAAATAAACTACTCAAAAGATAGAAGTCAAGAAAATACAATAAAATATATAGTTTATAGTTTATAGTTTATAAACTGGAGTCAGGGAAGGAGAAAAGGTAGCTGTAACAGGTGTTTTGCGTCCATTTGTAGTGGCAGACTTAGAAAGAGATTATGATATTACCTGGGATTTAGATTTACAAAGAAAGCTAGAAGCTGAATATCGTGATAAACCTGTTTTAGTAGCTACTGATGTTTATCCTTCCGCTATTCCCCAGTAAGCTGAATGCTTAAATAAAATTGACTTTACCAGTGTCAAGATCGTAAAAAGCACCAACAACGTTTAATCTACCTGCGCCAATTAATTTAGCTAATACTGCTGAATTATTCTGCAATCTTTCAACTTGGTATTGAATATTATTAATGATAGCATTCTGTTCATAATTACTATCATTAATATCACTAATATCACTTGTTCTTTGTTGAATTTGAGGTAAAGCTGGTCTAATTTCATCAACAATAGAACCAACGTTTCCAGGAACTGGTTGATTTTTCATAGCTGCTTTCACCGCACCACATCTTTCATGACCCAAAACAATAATTAGTTCTGTACCTAAAGCAGTAGTAGCATATTCTAAACTACCAATAGCTTCATCACTAGCAATATTACCAGCTACACGCACAACAAATAAATCACCAAGTCCTTGATCAAAAATTAATTCTGGTGGTACGCGGGAATCTGCACATCCTAATATTGCTGCATAGGGATATTGGGTTTTAGAAACTGATTGTAAGCGTCTTTTTGATTGGTTCGGATATCGACGACTTTGATTGACAAATCTTCTATTTCCTTCTACTAATCTGCGTTGAGCTTCATTTGCACTAACTGGGTTAGGATTAGGATTAGTGTCAGGAATAATTATTTCTGAGCGATTAGTAATTATTTCATTACAAGCAGTCAGACTACTAATACTTAATGTAGTTAAACCTGCGATTTTTAAGAAGTGACGACGACCTACAAAACCGTTAATTCTACTCATAAGTCTCCCTGAAAACTTCTGCATGGTTTTCAAGAAGATATCAGATTTGACACCACTATAAGAGTACCTGATTACACGGTTTAAGGGTTATTTAATCTTTTGCTTAAATACCAAACAATATATTGACCGTATGGACTATACCTACCATCTGCATCTTTGCTACTAAGTTCTTCCACTTTCTTTTTCAAAGCTTCTTGTGACCATGTTTTATTAGGAAATTTTCTATTTAAAGCGTTAATCACAACATCTAAAGCTATTTTACGATTTTCTCTGAGAGTTTGATAATTCAGATTTAAAACTTCATTTAATTCATGATTAATAGTTTCATCATCACATATAGATAATATTTTTCCAGTAGAACTATATTTGATCTGATTTTCACAATTCTTATTACTATCTACTGGATTAAGATTCATTGTATAATTTCTATGTGTTCCTTCATAATCTCCTTTTCTTGCGTTACAATGTAAATTCTTTTTTCCTTGACCTCTACTACCTGAACAAGAAGCTATTAGATTTTTATAGTCTAGTTGTAAATGTGGATTATCAGCTTGAGGTTTATTATGTTCAATTTCCATATTATCTATAGATATTCGTTGCATACAATAGCAACAAATATAACCTTGTTCTGCTAATAATGCCCTTTTTAAAGGTTCTTTTGGACGATAATCATCATAGTTTGCGTCCTGTGTCTGACGATATTTTAAAAGACAAGGAGGTTCTGTTCCTTTAATAATGCGTTTCATTCTACCCTGGTTAAAAAATCAATAAGTGTATGCGCTTTGACTATATCTAAATCATTTTCTCCCAATAAATCAGATAAT
The DNA here is from genome assembly GCF_014299995.1 of Sphaerospermopsis sp. LEGE 00249. Lineage (NCBI taxonomy): Bacteria > Bacillati > Cyanobacteriota > Cyanophyceae > Nostocales > Aphanizomenonaceae > Sphaerospermopsis > Sphaerospermopsis sp. LEGE 00249. Next base: position 41,778 of record NZ_JACJUZ010000034.1, read on the forward strand.
TCTTTTAGTTTAATTTTCGCTGCTTCTAATCTCCCATCATCTATTAATTCAAAACATTGATCTATTCTTTCCTGCATTTTTACAGGTCTTTTTTCTACACCCATAACTTCAAACAAAATTGAGTTACTGTCTCTACCAAATGTGTGGGGTGTCAATTCTACAACTTTTCCATCTTCTAAAATAAATACGTTTTCTCTGTTTACTCCACTCAAAACTTGAGGTGAATGAGTAGTAACAATAAATTGACAATTTGGAAATGTTCTTCTAAAACTAGGAATGACTATTCTTTGCCATTGAGGATGTAAGTGTAAATCTATTTCATCAATTAATATTATTCCTGTTCCGGTTTGCAGTATTTCTGAAGGATCAGTAATACTAGGATTTAAAATTGCCAACCTTCTGGCAATGTCAACTACTATCATCAATAAGGTTTTTTCACCATCGGAAAGTTGCTCTAGTTTAAAAATTTCACCATTTTTTTCGATAACTAATGAAGGACTATTAAGACGATGACTACTTAACTCTTTACTACTACTTACACGAGCAATATGAAGGTTTACGAATTGGCTATTGGGGAAAGATTCTAAAAATATTTCTATAGCTTTTCTAACAATTTCAAGATTGCTATTTCTAAAGCTATTATTTTCTCTTAATCGAATTTCATTTTCATATTCCTCTTCTTCTTTAAACCAATCAAAAAAATCTTTAAAATCGTTGATATTGTTTGAAAATGACGATTTATAAGCATCAAACTGATTAGGTTTACTAATAACTCTTTTTCCAAAACCAGAGTTTATAACTATTCGCTGTGTTTGATAATAAACTAATAATGGTATGGATAAATTAGGTTGATATTTTAATTCTTGATGTACGTGAGAAACATACTGATTAATTTCTGTTTTCTTTGTTATAGATTTAAATTCATCTCTATCTCTGGAAATATCCCAAGACATTTTTATATCTGAGTAAATTACAATGCGAATAGATTCTTGTGTTCTATGTGCATTTATATTTATATCATCCTCTGTTAAATCAAAATCTAACTTTTTGTAAGGTTTCTTGGGCAGTAATTCAAATATAAATCTTGACAAAAGTATAGCAATACTATCTAAAATGGAAGATTTGCCTGAACCATTAGATCCAATGAAAACAGCTAAATCTGGAGGAAGTTTCAATTTCAGTTCTTGAAAACCTCGAAAATTCTGTAAATGTAATTCTTCAATGTGCATAGTTCTGACTCCTGACTCCTGACTCTTTATTTAATGTCCTCCCGCACCTAAATATAATTCTCCCACTTTTGGATCATTCAATAATTCTCTCCCAGGTCCAGACATTGCATCATGTCCTGATTCTAACACATATCCTGTATCAGCCATTTCTAAAGCTTTTCTAGCATTTTGTTCTACTAAAACTATCGCAGTTCCCGCTTGATTAATTTGTTTGATTTGTTCAAATACCTGTGTTACCAAAATCGGAGATAAAGCCGCGGAAGGTTCATCTAATAATAATAAACTAGGTTCTAACATTAAAGCTTTACCCATCGCTAACATTTGTCTTTCTCCACCTGATAAAGTTCCTGCACGTTGACGACGGCGATCGCTCAATCTGGGAAACATTGCAAATATATTATCCTTCAAAGGTTTCAGGGGAACATTCCGCACAAAAGCCCCCATTTCTAAATTTTCTTCTATTGTTAATGATGGAAAAACGTTGGCAATTTGCGGAACATAACACATTCCCTTTTTCACAATTTGATCGGATTTTAAACCATTAATTTTTTCCCCTTTAAAGGTAATCGTACCTGTGTGGGGTGTTAAAAGTCCAAAAATTGTTTTTGCTAACGTAGATTTACCAGCACCATTAGGACCAATTACAGTTACTAATTCTCCTCGTTCAACTCGAAAATTAATACCCTGCAATATATCGACATCTTTAATATATCCAGCATGGACATTTTCAACTTCTAATAAATAGTTATTAGTCATAAAAAATAGGGAACAGGAAATAGGGAACAGGGAATAGGGAACAGGGAATAGGGAATAGGGAACAGAGAATAAGTAAACAGTAAAAATGATTTACTGTCACCTGTCACCTGTCACCTCTCTACCTATTCTGAAATTTTCTGCAATTCAGGGCGTTCTTCTGCTAAAATTGCGTTTTCTACTGGGCAAACTTGTAAACAGATGCCACAGTCGATACAGGTAGCAAAGTCTATCCAGTACCAATCTGTACCTTTAACGTTTTTACCTGGTCCTTCATGAATACAAGCTACAGGACAAGCACTTACGCAGTCAGCAACCCCTTCACAAACTTCCGTTACTATTGTATGTGGCATTTTCTCGTTCCCCTCTCTTGATTGAATCAGCAGTTTCTAAGTTAACAATTTGTAATATTAACGCAAGTAATCAGCTTTCAGTGATCAGCTTTCAGCTTTTATTAATCAACGAATAACAGGAAAAGAACCGCAAAGGTAAAGATTAAGATTAGCTGACGGCTGATAGCTAACGGCTGATGGCTGTATTACCTGTTAACTAACTGCTTCAATTGTGGGTGTACCATCAGAGTTAATCCAGGCTATTTGGGCGATAGAGCGATCGCGTGCATAGTTCCGAATTGCTTCGGCATCCCTTCCCCCCAAATCCATTTCTACCCGCACTAAATGGGCAGAATCTCGTAATTTTTGGGCATAAGCAAAAGCAGCAGCATCAGCATTTTGATCTTCTGGAACTACTAACCAGTTACTCGCGGGTATACTCTGCGGTAATTGCTGACTCGATGCTAAAACTTGGTATAAATCATCAATGCTTAATTCAAAACCAATTCCAGGAATATTTTGACCTTGGGGATGATATAGCCCTAAAAGCCGGTCATAACGACCACCACGCCCTAAAACTAACGCCTGACCTTCAGTATCACTAACTACTTCAAACACAATTCCTGTGTAGTAGTCAATAGTTTGAATCAAACTGAGATCCAAAATCAAAGAAAATTTACCTTCTGATTCCAGTAATTCTATCAGGGATTTTAGGTTATTTACCGCTGCTTGCTGGTCAGCATCTAAATTTAAACTGCTGACTTTTTGCAGCACATCAGCACTTTTACCACGCAAATCTAACATGATTCTAGCGCGTTGGTGCAATTCTTCACTCAGAGGTAAAGTATCGAGAGTTACACGATCTAAATTAGCGATCGCATTTCTCACTTCACTTCTGATATTAGCCGGAAAAGCATCCAGCAGAGATTTAGTAATTCCCGCCTCACCTAAAATCAACTGCCATCCACGCAAATCTACAGCTTCTAAACAATTAGCTACCAACAAAAGCACTTCTGCATTTGCCAGTAAACCGTCCGCACCCAGCAACTCCACCCCAGCTTGATAATACTCCTGCTGCTGATTATGGCGCTTTTCCCAGTTGCGGCGAAATACATTAGCATTGTAATACAACCGTTGGGGATAGGTTGCTTCAGCCATGCGAGTAACTACAGTCCGAGCAATAGAAGCGGTGAGTTCTGGACGCAAACCCAATTCCTCATCTTGCCCATTTTGTAATTGTATGACCTTATGGCGCTGAATTGCTTCACCTGCCATCAGCGTATCCATCCGTTCCAGCGTTGAGGTGATAATCCTGTGATATCCCCAACGATGAAAAACCTGTTGTAATCTATCTTCAATCCAGCGTTTTTGAGCCACATCCAAGGGTAATAAATCCCTAGCTCCCGCTGCTGGTTGATACACCATTATTTTTTCTTCCCACCAAACAAACCACCGAACAAACCACCATTTCTAGACTTATCGGGTTGGGTATCTCCATTATTGGCAGGTTTCCTTCCCTGATGAGTACCAGATTGATTTTCTAAAACTTTATCAAGTTTAGGCTTCCATTCCAAAGCTAATTTGTCATTTGGATCTAATTTCAGGGCATTTTCAAAGTAAATTTTAGCCATTTTTAGCTGATTTTGGCGTAAATATATCATTGCCATCCAGCTATGACAGTGACTATTTTTAGGAGCAAGCTTCAAAGCATCTTGTATTTCCACTATTGCCTGAGCAAACTGCTCATTTTCAATCAAAGTTTGAGCGCGACGCAGATACTGTTCTACAACCGCATCTGTTTTTGGTGTAGGAGGAGGGGGTGGGGGAGGGGGTAGAGTGCTAGAAGTACCAGAGGCTTTAATAGATTGGGGCGTAGTCATCAACCGTCCTGCACGCCGCATCAGGTAAACTAAATTCAATTCGCTAATTTGGGCAATAAATAGGGGTGTTTGCTGTAAATCAACAAATTGAATTTCGGCAATTTTAGCCAATTCCTGTTGATACAATAGTTCCATATTGGGAGCGATCGCTAATTGCTTGGCTGCCTCTGTAGTCAATACCACCTCTACTGGTTCTTGTGCCAGACGCTTGCCAATTTGCGACAAAATTAAAGTATATTCGGCTCTATTGCGTTCTAATGACAGTTTTTCATAAGCAGGATTAACCAGTTTAGATAATAATTCAGTGGCTATCTCTTTTTCATGACTTTTGATCACAGCAGCACTATCTGGGTGCAAGCGACGGGCGATTTTGAGATAGCGTTTACGTACTTCCCCGGCACTAGCGTCAACTGGAACACACAAAACTGCGTGATGATCTACAAAATCATATTTGAATAATCCACCATCTATTTTGAAAGACATAGAGAAATATTGCAACCTAGCAGCAATTTTTTATAGTTTACCCTGTCAGTAATATTGAATTAACAGATATTAGTAATTTTCCCATATTACCAAGCTGACAAAGGCGAAATTTGCATTAGTTTCTGACTCAGACTGTTATGAATATAACCGTTAGTACCCAGGATTCTGCCAGAATCAATTTGTAAATCTCCACCATTATAAGCTGTCACCTGACCCCCAGCTTCTTGTACTAAAATTATACCAGCAGCAATATCCCAAGGTGCAATACCTCTTTCCCAATAACCATCCACACGGCCACAGGCAACATAAGCTAAATCTAGAGAAGCAGAACCGCCACGCCTTACGCCTTGGGTAAGATGGGTAAGATGACAAAATTCTGCATAGTTATTATCCTTGGTTTCCCAGCGGTCATAAGCAAATCCTGTTACTAACAAACTTTTACTCAGTTCAGAAGTTTGAGAAACCTTGATAGGTCTGCGGTTGCGTGTTGCACCTAAACCAGCAGCAGCCCGGAATAATTCATTATGGAAAGGATCATAAATTACACCGACTTTTGGCACTCCCTGAATCAACAAACCAATGGAAACAGCAAAACAGGGATATTGATGGGCGTAGTTAGTTGTACCATCTAGAGGGTCAATAGCCCAGAGATATTCACTGGTTTGATTTCCCAATTTTCCTGATTCTTCCGCGAGGATGGAATGTTGGGGAAAGTGACGGTTGATAATTTCCAAAATCACTTTTTCAGAAGCTTTATCAGCAGCGGTAACTAAATCACCAGGTCTGCCTTTTTCGGTAATAGCATCCTCTACTTTACCTAAATAATCTTGCAAAACCACACCAGCAGATAAGGCAGCTTCGGTAGCGATATCGAGAAAAATTTGTAAGTTAGTCATGAGAAGGAGATCAAGAAGTCAGGAGTCAGGATTTCTAGGAGTTCAGGAGTTCAAGGAATTCTAGGAGTTCAGGAGATGGGAAGGATTAATAACCCAATCACCAATCACCAATCACCAGTTACCAGTCCCCAATCACCAATCACTTATTCATCCGCCGATATTCACCAGGAGTTTGACGCATGGGGTTATCTGGGTTCCAGATACCTTGTCCCATCAGTCTTGCCCAAAGTTGGGCATTTTCTAGGCGTTGATTGTATTTGTGATTAGGCGATCGTCCCACAAATAGAGCATACCCTTGTTTGATCACTTGTTCATTCAAAAACACCTGATCTTTCCACCCATAAGCCCAGGTTTGCCCAAACCTGTTTTTGGTTTCCAGGTCAAACTCTAACTTGAGAGATTTTTTCCCGCCATCACCATCATTAATTAACTTTTCTAAAAGTGCTTTAGCATCCTCGCCCCAAGGACGCTGACGTAAATCAGGCGCATCTAAACCGATTAAGCGGACTTGGGAAGTTATATTTGGTTGTTCTCCCAATCCCAGCACTTCTAAAGTTTGTCCGCTGACAACCCGCGCTACTGTGACTACTGTGGGTATGTTTGCTGGCTGATTTTTGCCTTGACAACTGACCAACAACAACAAACAAGATAAAATTGCTACTTTTTGCGCCCACATAACCAAATAGGATACTAATACGGCAATTTTAGCCTGTAAGTAGCTGCGCCTTGGGACAGTCTTCATTGTTTATTATTTGCCTCTAATCTTCATCTAAAGGTAAACCGGCTTTGACTTTGCCTTTACCAAAAAAGCGCCCAAATTGAAGTTCATAAACTTCGTCTTCGTCTTGTGTTTCTACTTCTAAATCAGAACGAGCATAACTCACACACAACAAAGCGTAACCTTGTCGGCGTAAATCTGGGGATAAACCAATAGCTTCTGGTTGGTAAATTTCTCCTGAGATTACCCTGACAGCGCAGGTTGTACAAGCCCCATTCCGGCAAGAAAAAGGCAGTTCTATGCCATGATTTTCCCCTGTATGCAGAATATAACGGTCTTCTGGAACTTGCAGGGTATGTGATACGCCTGTTTGGCGGTTGTGAACTTTGACTGTATGGGTCTGAACCATCTTGATTTTTGCTAGAGAATGTGAGATTGTAGATTTATTGTAAAAATCTTTGATCTAATCATTGCATTTTTTACAAGTTTGGTTTAGAATGAAAATTCATGACACCTGGAGAGGTGGCCGAGTGGTTTAAGGCGCAGACCTGGAAAGTCTGTTTGGGGGAAACTTCAACGAGGGTTCGAATCCCTCCTTCTCCGTTTTTTTTTCAAGATAATGACCAATGAATTTAAGTATATTATTTTTCATAAACCCTATGGTGTCCTGAGTCAATTTACCCAAGAATCGCCTAAACACATTACCCTGAAAGACTATATTGATGTGCCTGATGTTTATCCTGTGGGGCGTTTAGACTGGGACAGTGAAGGTTTATTGTTGTTAACTAATCATGGACAGTTACAGCATCGTCTTGCTAACCCCCGATTTGGGCATAAACGCACCTACTGGGTGCAGGTAGAAAACATTCCTGATGCAGAAGCTATCCAAAAACTATGCACAGGAATAGAAATTCAAGATTACCGAACTCGCCCCGCCCAAGTTAAACTATTTTCAGAAGAACCTATAGTGAGTGAGCGCAACCCCCCGATTAGATTTAGGAAAAATATTCCTACAGCTTGGCTGGAAATGACTCTCACAGAAGGGAAAAACCGCCAGGTGCGACGCATGACTGCTGCGGTAGGATTTCCCACTTTAAGATTAATCAGGGTGAGTATTGCTCACTTACAATTAACTGGTTTACAACTAGGTGAATGGCGCAACCTTACACCCTCAGAAATCCAAGGTTTGAAAAAGTCACGAATTTAACTAATTAGACCTCTCTGAAAAAGAATGTAGAGATGTTGTATGCAACGTCTCTACAAGGTTTAGGGTGCGGAAGGTGGGTTGAATGCTAACGCTTAGTGTGCTGTAAGCATAAAAGTTTAGATGATCGGGAAATCAGGTAAAATGGCAAAATGTCATGAAAAATCCATCATCCAAATATAACTATAATTCTAAGGTTATCCCCGTTCTGAACACGATCGCACTAAGTGAACTGTTTTAGCGGGGGGAATGAAGTTAAAAATAAGTAGGTTAAAGAAACGGGGAAACTAACGTGAGTTCTGGATTTGATTACGATTTAGTGATTATTGGCGCAGGTGTAGGTGGACATGGCGCAGCCCTACACGCTGCTCATTATGGTCTGAAAACAGCGATTATTGAAGCTGGAGATATGGGAGGAACCTGTGTTAACAGAGGTTGTATTCCTTCCAAAGCTTTGTTAGCTGCTTCTGGTAAGGTGCGGGAGTTACGTAACGCCCACCATCTCAAGTCTTTGGGGATTCAAATTGGTGGTGTAGAATTTGAGCGAGAAGCGATCGCTAATCATGCTAATAATCTTGTCTCGAAAATTCAAGGTGACTTAACCAACAGTCTCAAACGTCTGGGAGTCGATATTATCCGGGGGTGGGGAAAAATCGCTGGTTCACAGAAAGTCAGCGTGATGACGGATAGTGGTGACAAAACTATCACTGCTCAAAATATTATTCTTTCTCCCGGTTCTGTTCCCTTTGTTCCTCCCGGAATAGAAATAGACGGTAAAACAGTCTTTACTAGTGACCAAGGTGTAAAGTTAGAATCTTTACCTCAGTGGATCGCTATTATTGGTAGTGGTTACATCGGTTTAGAATTTTCTGATGTTTACACTGCTTTGGGTTGTGAAGTTACCATGATTGAAGCCCTGGATGTGTTAATGCCAGGCTTTGATCGGGATATTGCTAAACTGGCAGAAAGAGTTTTAATTACTCCCCGTGATATTGAAACTAAAGTCGGAATATACGCTAAAAGGGTAATTCCTGGTTCTCCTGTTGTCATTGAGTTAGCAAACTTCCAAACAAAAGAAGATTTAGAAGTTTTAGAAGTTGATGCTTGTTTAGTAGCTACAGGTCGCATCCCCACTACTAAAAATCTCGGTTTAGAATCTGTGGGTGTAGAACTGGATAAACGAAATTTTATCCCTGTAAATGATGGCATGGAGGTATTGTCAGCAGGTGAAGTAGTTCCTAACCTCTATGCCATTGGTGATGCTAACGGTAAAATGATGTTGGCTCATGCCGCTTCGGCTCAAGGTATCATTGCTGTAGAAAATATCCTGGGTAAAAACAAAACGGTAGACTATCGTAGTATTCCCGCAGCAGCTTTTACCCATCCAGAAGTGAGTTATGTGGGTTTAACAGAAACAGCAGCCCAAGAATTAGGTTTAGCAGAAGGGTTTGAAATTGCTACCAGTAAGAGTTACTTTAAAGGTAATTCTAAAGCTTTGGCAGAAAACGAAGCCGATGGTATTGCTAAAGTAATTTATCGTTCAGATACAGGTGAGGTGTTAGGTGTGCATATTTTCGGCGCACACGCTTCCAGTTTAATTCACGAAGCATCCGCCGCAGTTGCTAACCGTCAATCTGTAAAAGATTTGGCTTATTTGGTTCACGCCCATCCTACACTATCAGAAGTGTTAGATGAAGCCTACAAACGAGCGATCGCTAGTTAGGTGATTGGTGATTGGTGATTGGGAAATTAATCCTTTAAAATCTGTGCTTACTTTGATGGAAAAGAATAAATCTTCCCAGTCCCCAGTCCCCAGCGATGCACTGAGCTTGTCGAAGTGTCCCCAGTCCCCAGTCCCCAGTCC
>NZ_JACJUZ010000001.1:0-225832 GCF_014299995.1 Sphaerospermopsis sp. LEGE 00249
TTCTTGCTTTATGTTGTCCCTTCCCATCGTCGTCGGGGGATAGCTAAGGCATTAATGCAGCATATAGAAAACTGGGCAAAACAAAGGGGCGATCGCCAAATCGGACTCCAAGTATTTACCTCTAACACCCCCGCCCTCAACCTTTATCAAAATCTTGGTTATCAAACTCAATCCCTCTGGATGATAAAATTCATTAGGTGATTGGTGATTGGTGATTGGGGACTGGGGACTGGTGACTGGGGACTGGGGACTGGTGACTGGTGACTGGTGACTGGGGACTGGGGACTGGGAAGAAATATTTACCTCCTGCCTCCTGCCTCCTGCCTTCTGCCTCCTGCCTCCTATATAATTACTTTTAAAAAAAATATTATGTACGACGAAGACGATATAAACCTACTTGATAACGAAGCTGATTTAGAAAGCCCCCTAGACAAAATAGAACCTATTACCCCTGAATCAGAAATAGTTAAACCTGATCCAGAGGCAATGTTAGCACTCTTGGAAGATCCTCAATCCCAGCAACGAATGTTAGCCGCCCGTGCATTTTGTGATATTCAAGATGAACGAGCTATACCCCATTTAATTCGCTTATTAACCGATTCTTGTCCTTTGGTCAGAGTCAGCGCCTCCTATGCCTTGGGACGCAATCCCAGTCCTGATGCTGTTGAACCCTTAATTAATCAACTTAACCGCGACTTTAACGGTTACGTGCGAAAAGGTGTGGTTTGGGCTTTAGGTAACTGCCGCGATCGCCGTTCCTTAAACCCCCTCATAGATGCCCTCAAAACCGACATTTCCGCCGTCCGTCTCTGGTCTGCCAGCGCCCTTGCCCAAATGGCAACTCTGGGTTATGAAGTAGTTATTGGTGCAATACCTCCCTTAATTGAAGCCCTTGTTCAAGACCCCATACCCGCCATCCGTAGTAACTGCGCTTGGGCAATCGGTCAACTGTGTAAAGAATTACCTTCTAATGTAGTCTATGCTACAGCTATAGACGCATTAATTCAAGCCTTTGCTGAAGATAAAGATTTGGGTGTCAGAGAAGATGCCAAAGCTTCACTGCTGGGAGTTGGTGATCCCCGTGGTTTGCAATTAATCGAAACCCTAGAACAAGAAGGATGGTTTTAGGTAATTGATAATTGACAATTGATAATTGACAATTACTAGCCAATCACCAATCACCCAATTCCCAATCAATCTCAGGTTTACCCCAACCACTTAAAGCTGAATTAATAGCTGAAAAAGGTTTACTACCAAAAAAACCATTACGTGCAGAAAGGGGTGAAGGATGAGCAGATTTAATTACTAAATGTCGGCTAGTATCAATTAATTTCAGCTTCTTTTGTGCATAACCACCCCACAACACAAACACCACCGGATCGGATTTTTCATTAACCTTTTGAATCACTGCATCAGTGAAAATTTCCCACCCTTGATTTTTATGGGAATTTGGTGTGTGCGCCCTCACAGTTAACACCGCATTTAACATCAATATACCCTGTTTAGCCCAATTCACCAAATAACCATGATTGGGAATATCACACCCCACATCCGCTTTCAATTCTTTATAAATATTCATCAGTGATGGTGGTGGTTTAATCCCCGGTTTCACAGAAAAACATAAACCATGAGCTTGGTTTTCATCATGGTAAGGATCTTGTCCCAATAACAAAATATTTACCTCTTCATAAGAAGTTAATTCAAAAGCTGAAAAAACATCTTCTTCTGGTGGATAAATATTATAAGATTGTCTTTCCTCACTTAAAAACTCTTGCAGTTTATTAAAATAAGGTTTCTCTAATTCCTCTGCTAAAATTGATTGCCAAGAATTAGGCAATTTAACATTTTTCTCTATCAATTATCCTCACCTCATAATTCATACATAATGATAAAAACTCTTTCCAGTCAACAATCACCAATCATTTATTCTTCAGGACGTTCTATATCATCTTCCCCTAAATATTCACCATTTTGAATTTCTAGAATTACTAAAGGAATAGAACCAGGATTTTCTACCTTATGCAAAGTTGCAGCAGGTACATAAGTTGACTGGTTACTATTTAACAATATTTCCTCAACACCACAAGTTACTTTGGCCACACCAGAAACTACAACCCAATGTTCATGACGATGATAATGGATTTGTGGTTTAATACCGTGTCTAGGTTTAATTTCCACCCGACTAATTCGATAATTTTCCCCCTCTTCTATGACTTCTACATGACCCCAGTAACGTTCCCCTGAATGGGAAAAACATTTTTTAATATTGGACTTCATCTCATTCTCATGCTGACTCATAACTGATTTACTACCTGGTTTAATTGTTATACCTATACAATTTAGCTGTGTAACAGCTTATGAGAATGTAGTTCATTTACCTAAAAATCACCATTAAATTTATATTAAATATCGATATTTTCTAGATAGATAAAGTTTTATTATAGAACACAAATTGTGCAAATTATAGTGCTGACAAGTAATGGATTTATAATGGCGATCGCACAATTTACATTTTGCATAATCATACTTTCAGTAACTTCAATCTCTAGACAAACTGGCTCTAAATTATTAATTTATATCAAGTTAATAATTGTAGAGCTTAAATCTGATTGATTAAATTCAATTACTGATAATATCCGCAGGATTAACATAAATAACCTAACGAACTGTTAACCCTGAGTTGGCATTGATTACTTTCCTCTCACCGTACCGCAATAACCTTTCTATAGTTAACAACTGATTTTCCCATACTTTAACTCGATAGGGATTTTCCTTTGCTGTTGCACCCATCCAAATTTTAAATTGAGTTTGAAAACGAACGAGTTCTCCTCTAGCACTGATTAAATTACTAGCAGAAGGAAAAGCTGCCAGTTGATTGAGAGCATTTTGTAAACTTTTGGAATGTTGCTGAAAATTAGCCATTGTCGTCACTGAATTAGACAATTTTTCATCTTTTTCTCCTACAAACTGCCATTCTTGTTGTAAAGCAGCAAAGCGAAAAGCCGCAGTCCGAAATGGTTGACGCTGAGGAATAGGTTCAGTATATGAAAGTTTCATCTTACCTTGAGTATTACTAAATAATTCATCTAACTCATTGTTAAAATTCTCCGCTGCAAACAAAGCATAACCACTAACAGGTAAATCCCTCAAGAGTTGGATTTGATCAAACGCTCCCACCGTTGGCAAAGAAAGCAAACGAATACCTGGAACTAATAAAGTAGAACCTAATTTCTGAGAACTAATCCAAGGTTGGGCTAGTCGTTGAAAACGAGGAGTATCTAAAGCATAAGTCATCGGTACAATTAAATCTATATCGCCTCTTCTCGCCCAAACTTCCCAATGTTGTTGAATTTTTTGAACTCGTTCATATTCTGCCAAAGGAAACACAGCGACTGACAAAATTAAACTAGAGCGTTTTTGTCGCAACATCTGAGAAACTTCAGCCACAAAACTATTAACTTGTTCAGTACGGAATGCTGTCCATTTTTGCCACAGATCCCGCTGTCGAGGACTAATATTTACAGGATCTACACCAGTTTGTTGTTTAAATTTCTCCCTGGCGGCTTTACCATAACCATAAGTTCTCCCAGAAAAAGGATCTTGAAATGGATAGCGAATATAATCTAATTGTATGCCATCTACTTGATATTTAGTAACAATTTCTGCGTACAACTTTAATAAATATTCTCTCACTTCAGGATTAGCTGGATCTAAAAAAGGCTTTGTTTGTCCAACAGGAATCATCCGCCCACGTTGATCATAATTTGCCCAATCAGGATTAGTTGCTAAAACAGGACCTGGATAATCAGAACTAACACCAATAATTTGATTATGACGACTATTTCCAGCGGCAAAAGTCCACACCCAAGCGTGTAATTCCATTCCTCTGGCATGGGCTAATTTTACGGCTGATGCCAGGGGGTCCCAATCTTTAATTAGCGGATTTTGTTGTGGTGCAACTTCACTCGGATAAATAGTATAACTAGCGTTGACGGTTTCAAAAAATACGGTGTTAATTCCTGCTTTTGCCAAGCGATCAAAAATCTTTTTTAGTCCTTCTTCATTCCCTGCATTAACAATAGTTCCTCTATCTAACCAAACTGCGCGAACTTCTGGTTGAGCTAAATATTGATTAATCGGAAACTGCTGCCATAAATTTCTCTTAGCATTTAACCACTGTTGACGTGCTAAGGCATAGTTTTTTTGGGAAATTAACACGGGAATATTTTTGGCAACTTCCCTTGCTTGGGCTAAGGTTTCTTCTAAATTAGAGTTTGTTGTTTCTCTCGATGCTTTTGTATTTTCTCTCTTCAAAGCTGGGGAATTTTTTGTATTACCACTGCGAGCTAAAACAGATAAATGGGCGCTTTCTACACGACCAATTAAATTTTCTAACTCTTTTCGGAGAGCGATCGCATCTTTACTACCAATTGGCTGATTAGAATTAGGTATTATATCCAAGCGCACCGCTTCTTGCAGTTGATCAATCTCTTCTTGAAAATTTTGGGGTGTAACTCTGAGAATAGGTTTGCTTTGGGGTTTATTCTGCTGTACTGTTACTGTTCTTGGTTGCTTTGTCGGTTTACTTACATTGGGTTTTTGAGTAGGTTTTTTCTTAGCATTTACCGTTCTTGGTTGCTTGGTTGGTTTCTTTTGAGTAGGTTTTTGAGTAGGTTTTTGAATAGGTCTTTTCTTAGCATTTACCGTTCTTGGTTGCTTGGTTGGTTTCTTTTGAGTAGGTTTTTGATTGGGTTTTTGATTGGGTTTTATGCTAACTCTGCTAACATTTATCTGTGTTGGTTTATTTTCAGTTTGGCTGATATTTGTGCTACTAATGTCCGGTTTCTTTATGGTTGTTGTATTGACTGAAGATTGCGGACAATTTGCAGCATGATTTACCCCTTGTTGAGTAGATAATTTTAAATAACTATTGACTAAAGTTTTTAACCAAGCAGTATCTAACTGTGCGTTAGAATCTTGATCTTTTCCCCATCGCCAACCTAAAAAAGTCGAATTTTCAGTTGTTAATACTGCTGCTGGCTGATTTTGATAATTCCAAACCGCAGCAATTTGAGTTTGCGAATTTTCAGGAATCATCACCGCACCCCATACTTGACTAAAGAGTTCTTTTTGGTTTTTCCATTCCTGAATATTGTCTTTTGCTGGTCGCAATTCTTGAGCATCATTGAGGTTAAATCCCCAATAACCACCTAGCATATTTCTTAATGCTTGGCGCACTCCTGGAGTTGATAAATTACCCACAGGACCACTAGCAATTAAACGCCCTCCTTGGTTCATCCATTTCTTGAAAACCATTGCTTGTACTGGCGTTAATTTCTCTACATTTGGCAAAAACAAAACCTGTTGTTTACCTACATCTTCTAGATTGTTAATATTAGCTAGAGGAATTACACAATATTTTACACCTACAGCCTGTAAGCGTTTATTAATCCCTGTCCATTCTTCGCTATTTTCCTCGCTTTGAATTATGTTGAATACCCCTGTTTGTGTAGAAGCATTTACAGGTAGAATACCTCCAATGCTAAACATTAAAAAATTCAACTTTAAACAAAATAATCCCATGATGGGAAATGGGAATTTAAGATTTTTGTGGCTCTTATTCATTGCTAATAATTGGTGATGTACTACTGACAACTGATAACTGATAACTGTCTACTGACAACAAGTATTGATTAATTCCTCAACTCCCGCAACTGGGAATATGCTGATATTCAACTGACGCGATACTTCTTCTACTGTCATATCATCTAAAAATATTAACTCACCATGTTTGAGCATGACACTAGGTAATAAAATACCATCTCCTAAATCTTGCCCTTTTAAATGATACAGTAAATCATGTCCGGTTAATAATCCGGTAACACTGATATTTTGCCCCCAATAATCACTATATAAAGCACGCATTTTTACATCCAAACCTTCTACATTATTTAACTGTTTAACCAGTGGTTTAAATGCCGTTTCTACTGCATTACCTACCACCCAAGTTAATTTTTTTGCAGGAAAGATTTTTGCTGGTAATAATTCGTTAGCTGCATGGGCAAATTGTTTAATAAATAAGCGAATAGAACCCACACCATTATCTAGTTGTGGATATTCTTCATATTCCGCTTCACTTGGTAATTCTGCACCAGCAATTAAAAACCATTCATCCGCTAACCAAGCTACATTAGAACCATATTTTTGTTTAAATTCTTGGCACAGTAATTTCACTTGAGAAATTACTTCTTTGGCTTTTTCTCTTGTTACAGGTACGAGTTCATCTTCTTGAGGACGAAATCGCGTTAAACCAACAGGAACAACTGCTACTGATGCTACTGCTGGTATTTCTCCTGTATGAAATGATGTCAAATCTCTTAATGTTTTTTCTAGATGTTCACCATCATTTATTCCTGGACAAACTACTACTTGAGCATGAATTTGTAACCGTCTTTCTTGAAACCATTTGAGTTGTTGTAAAATTTGTCCTGCACGGGGATTTTTTAATAGTCTAGTTCTCACTTCTGGTTCTGTCGCATGAACAGAAACATATAAGGGAGATAATCGCATTTGTTCAATTCGTTGCCATTCTTTTTCTGGTAAATTCGTTAAGGTTAAATAAGAACCATATAAAAAACTCAACCGATAATCGTCATCTTTTAAATATAAGCTGGAACGTTTACCAGGTGGTTGTTGATCAATAAAGCAAAATGGACAACGGTTATTACATTGAATTAAATTATCAAATAAAGCCGTTGCAAATTCTAAACCTAAGTCTTCATCATAATCTTTTTCAATTTCAATTTGATGAGTTTTACCGTGAGCATCTAATACTTCAAGTTCTAAAAATTCATCTGCACACAAAAACTGATAATCAATTAAATCACGTGGTTTTGTACCATTAATGGCAACTATCGCATCACCAACTTCAAAACCAATTTCAGCGGCGATTGATTCAGGTAGCACCTTGGTAATTTTTGCAGGTTGAATGGTAGACATATATTAGGTAATTGGTAATTGGTAATTGGTAATTGGTAATTGGTAATTGGTGATTGGTGATTGGTAATTGGTGATTGGTGATTGGGAAAATACAAATAATTTCCCCCTGCTTATTTTATCCTTGCCAACCGTTGGCGATCGCTAATAAAATAGCACAACCAAAAGCTAATCTATACCAAACAAACACAAATGTATTTTTTGTTTGTAAGTACCTAATCAAAAATGCAATTGATAAATAAGAAAAAATAAAGGTGGAAACAATCCCTATAACTAATAATAAAACTATATTATCTGGTAATTGCCCTTCCTGAAACAACTGAAAAATTTTCAAACTTTTATATAAGGTAGCTATCGTCAAAGTAGGAAACCCTAATAAAAATGAAAACTTTGCTGCTGTATCACGTTCTAATCCTAAAAATAAGGCTGTAGTTAAGGTTGCACCAGAACGGGAAACCCCAGGAATTAAAGCTAGAGTTTGTCCTAATCCTACCAAAATACCATCCCGAATTTGTAAGGAATCAAAACCACGCTTGCGAGTTCCAACCTTTTCTGCCAAACCCAATAAAATCGCCATGATCACTGACATTATAGCAATGACTAATGCACTTTCAGGTAAAACATCTTTTAACAGAAAACCAAAAATTAATGCCGGCATTGTTCCTACAGCAATACCCACCAATATTTTCCATTCTTCTCGTTGCCAATCTTGATCTTGAAATGCGACAATTGCACCTGTAACAATACTAGAAATTTGTGACCAAAAATATAATAATATCGCTATCACACTACCAAATTGAATCGCATCTACAAAATCTTTAGCACCTAGTTCTTTCCAAGCAAATACTTTGGTGACTATTAACAAATGTGCTGTACTACTAATCGGTAAAAATTCTGTAATACCTTGCACAATACCTAAAATAAAAGCTTGCAACCATTCCGGGGTAACCTGTTTTGTATTTTCTGCTACGGCCAGCAAATGGGATGATAGTTGGGATGATAGTAAATATATACTACTTGCTTCTAAAATTGTTGTCATTAACCAGACTCCCAAAATGGATGCGTAATTTTAACAAATTATCCAACCTGATCCGCTATTGTCATCAGTTTTTCCGGGCAAGATTTTTTTGGTGACTGGTTACTGGTGACTGGGGACTGGTGACTGGGTAAAAACTAAATTCTTACTATATATTCCCAATTCCCTATTTCCTGAAATTTCCTGTATAATAAAAATGCCCCTGGGGGGGATTTTAGAGTGTGATATTGTAGAAAAGTAAAGTTTAGTAACAAATATTAAAAACTTTGATTAATAATACGTTGTCATCTTACACTACTGCGACTTCCTCGATTGAGACTGATTTGTATACCGCTGACACTAAGCCCAGAGGTATCCAAGAATTAGAGTCTACCCTTTCCTTGTCGCCTTCTCTACCAACGGCGATCGCAATTAACCAAATTTGGTTAGTATTTGCAGCGGCGGTGTTTTTGGTATCTGTACCAGTATTTATAGAAGCTCCGCTAGTGCGATCGCTACCTAGTCTGAGTTTAGTCATCACAGGATTTTGGATTTGGCTGAGTTTAAAATTAATGTCCCGACAGCAAACCTATCTGTGGGGCGATTTACTCTTAGGATTTAGCCTCAGTTGGTTAACAGGAGCGATTTACTGGGGTTGGTTACGTTGGGAACCCCTGTGGCACTTACCCATAGAATCAATCGGCCTACCCTTTGCGATATGGTGTTTGCAAAAAAACTGGGGTAAAGTCGGTAACTGGTTCTATCTGGGTTCTTTATTCGGCACAGTTTTAACAGATATATATTTTTACCTAGTAGATTTAATGCCTTTTTGGCGGCAGATTATGAGAACAGATGCCACGGGAGCTTCACAAATCTTAAAAAATGCTCTGGCACAAGTACAAACACCTTGGGGAGAAGGCTGGGCAATTATGTTAGCCTTAGCATTGTTAACAGTGGGGCTAGTATCTTTGGGTAACAAGCAACGGCATTGGTACGCCTTTGGTGGAGCAGTTTTGAGTACAATTTTAGTAGACAGTCTGTTTTTACTAGCTGCGATTCTGTCCTGAAATTCTTAACCACCTGAGAGCAAAAATTAGTAACAAGTTGGTAATAAGTTTGTAACAAATTTTTACAAAGTCAAATCCCAGAAAAAACACTAATGTGGTAATAGCGAGTAATACCCAAATTTTCAACTTCAATTACAGCTAAGTTGGGTAGTTCACTAAGCTGTATATTAGTTTTTGATGACTGCTGTGTGTTAATTCAGCTATTAGCTATTAACCAGAGCATGAAGTCAGAGGCAATCGGTAATCAATCAGCCTGAACTTCAGTAGGGTGAAATAATTACCTCATAACTCGCACTTATGCCCCTAGTTAACAGCTTGTAGTTGAAAGCTTTTATTTCTGTTGGATGGAAAGAGGTAGAAAAATCGTGAAAGGATTAGTACGTTTATTAACAGTTTTTAGTTTGTTGCTAGGCTGCTGGGGATTACTGGGAACAACCCAGATAGCCCAAGCTGCGAGTTTTAGCAACCTGGCTTTGCCTCAAGTCCAAGTTTTGGCAATTGCACGCCAAAACAAGGCAGATCAGAAGCTGGCAACAGAATTTGGTAAAAAAATTGATTTGAATAATACCAATATTGCCGCTTTTCAAAAATATCCAGGGCTTTATCCCACCTTGGCTAAAAAAATCATCAAGAATGCGCCTTACAAGAGTGTAGAGGATGTATTGAATCTGGAAGGATTGAGCGATCGCCAAAAAAATACCCTACAAGCTAACTTAGGCAACTTTACCGTCACAAAATACGAGCCTGAGTTTAACGAAGGTGATGATCGTATTAACAACGGTATCTACAGATAACCCTGATTGGTGATTGGTGATTGGTGATTGGTGATTGGTAAAAAGTTCATTACCCATTACCCATTACCTGTTACCCATTACCCATTACCTGTTACCCATTACCCACCTTCCCTAACCTTGTCTCGAATAGATATACCTAACCAATTTGATGTATTAGTAGTCGGCGCTGGTGCTGCTGGACTATATACAGCACTGTGTCTACCAAAATCCTTAAAAGTTGGCTTAATTACTAAAGAAACTGTTACCTTATCCGCCAGTGATTGGGCGCAAGGTGGTATTGCTGCTGCCGTATCCCCAGAAGATTCACCACAATTGCATATTGAAGACACCTTAAAAGCCGGTGCTGGTTTGTGTGATATCAAAGCAGTAGAATTTTTAGCCGAAAAAGCTCCTAGTTGTATTCAATCCTTAGTTAACTTGGGTGTAGCTTTTGACCGTCATGGAAACACCCTAGCTTTAACCTTAGAAGCTGCCCACTCCCGTCATCGGGTTCTCCACGCCGCCGACACCACAGGTAGGGAAGTAACCACTACCCTCACAGACCAAGTATTGCGTCGTCCAAATATCCAAGTGATTCAGCAAGCTTTAGCTTTATCCTTGTGGATAGAACCAGAAACAGGTCGCTGTCAGGGAATCAGCTTATTTTATCAAGGTCAGGTGACATGGGTAAAAGCTGGTGCTGTAGTTTTAGCCACTGGTGGAGGCGGTCAAGTATTTGCCCAAACTACTAACCCCGCTGTGAGTACAGGTGATGGTGTAGCTATAGCATGGCGGGCGGGCGCTATCATTCGTGATCCAGAATTTGTCCAATTTCATCCTACAGCTTTAACAAAACCAGGACGTTTTCTCATTAGTGAAGCGGTACGGGGTGAAGGAGCGCACCTAGTGGATAACGAAGGACGACGTTTTGCTTGTGATTATGATCCAGCAGGTGAACTTGCTCCGCGAGATGTGGTAAGTAGAGCTATTTTTAGTCATCTCCAACGTACCGCAGAGGATCTTGCTACTGCCCATGTTTGGTTAGATATGCGCCCTATCCCTGCTGAGAAAATTCGGCAACGGTTTCCTAATATTATTAAAGTTTGTCAGCATTGGGGGATTGATGTTTTTCATCAACCGATTCCTGTAGCTCCTGCTGCTCATTACTGGATGGGTGGTATTGTCGCAGATTTACAAAATCGCACTAATATTCCTGGTTTATATGCTGTGGGAGAAACTGCTAGTACGGGAGTTCATGGTGCTAATCGTTTAGCTAGTAATTCTCTGTTGGAATGTATTGTATTTGGAGCGCAGATGGCTGATTTACAGATGGAAGTACCGCCAGCAGAGGTTAAAGCCAAGGTTAAAGATTTGCACCCTAGTCCTTTGTTTTGTAATTTATCTGTCAGTGAGTGGGAAAATCAACAGGCACAGTTAGAAAATATCAGGAAGAAATTACCGCGTTTAGTCTGGCAAAGTGCTGGTATTTGTCGAGAACAATCAAGTTTAGAAAATGCGATCACTACCATTGAATCTTGGCAGCAGGATTTTACGAGTTTGCCTTTAAGTCAATTCTTGCAAAGTTTACAGCCTACAGCAACAGCCAGTTTTAACCTAGCAAATATTGACCAACAATTGCGACTTTGGGCAGAAACTCGTAATTTATTAGATGTAGCTTATTTAATTCTTAAAAGTGCTGCTTTTAGAACTGAAAGCCGGGGCGGACACTACCGCTTAGATTATCCCCAACCAAACCCTGATTGGCAAGTACACACGATGATCCAAAATCATCACTGGTGGAAATCTCAATCCATATCAGCAGCTTATCCACAGTCCAAAATCTAAAATCTAATTAGGGGTTGCTGAGAAAGTCTTTCCGTGAGGGCATAGGAGTCAGGAGTCGTAGGGGCGAAGCATTCGGAAAATAACCTGTGATCAAAATTGATAATTTATTGCCCGAATGCTAAGGAAAAATCGCTTTCATCGAACTCTTGAAACTGTTCCCTGTCTCCACGACAAGACTTTTTCAGCAAACCCTAACTAAGCTTAACGCTAGAGTTAGGGAAAAATTTCAGACGAATTATTGCGCTAGTTTACCGAAAATACTTAAAGTTTTGCGGTCCTGTATAACCAGTAATTTTGGCAAGTTCGTTTAAATTTTGTACACCACTATAGATTTGACCATTAATCACCCAAGAAGGGAAACCTTGAATTTTTGCAGCTTGACACAATGCTGGCTTACCTTTAGGACTGTCTGCTGCACACTCCACAGCTATATTATCGTCGATAATCTTATAAGCTTCTTTACCAAAGAGCAGCTTTTGTTCGTGGCAATGAGGACACCAATAAGCTACATATTCCTTAGCGCCTACTTTGACTAAATGTTCTGCTAAAGCAATTTCTGACTCTCCCGAAGTTGTAGTAATTTCCCAACCAAATGCAGGGTTAGGATTTTCCTTGGGAGCAAAGGACGAAATTCGCTGAGGACCATCCGCATCTCCTACAGTGCCATCGGCATTAATACCAGAATAAACACCCAAGGTGGCAATTAGCGTCACCATCCCGACAATAATAGCGGTAAAGAAGATTTGTCCGATATCTTCCCAATCACGTCCTAAAATCGTGAGGGTAAGCATACTCAAAGCAAACAAAGCCGAAGCGATGCAGTACCAACATAAAGCTTTGAGTTCAAATGCCAGGACATACATTAAATATGCACTAAATACAGTCATGGCGATCGCTCCCACCAACAGCAACCACCAAGTCAGCAATTCTATTTGTTTAGCGTTTTTGATCTTGTCTTTTTCCCCTGATTTTAATGCTAAGGGAGCTAAAGCCAATACGAACATACCCACGTATGCCAGCAAGCCAAACAAAGCTAAAGGTTGACCAAAAACAGTCCCCCAAGGGCTAGAAAGTACATCAGCACAACCTTTTACAGCTTCAGGAGTATTACAAAGAGGACTACCTCCGGTGAGCTTTTCAAAGGTGAGATAACCTGTATTCAGAATACCAAATCCGGCGATCGCCCCAATTAACGGACGCGACCATTTATGAATCCAAGGAGTAGAACGACGACGAATCATAATTGGTGATTGGTAATTGGTAATTGGTAATTGGTGATTGGTGATTGGTGATTGGTGATTGGGAAAATACAAATAATTTCCCCCTGCTCCATGCTCCCTGCTCACCTGCTTCTTCCCGGTCCCCAGTCCCCAGTCCCCAGTCCCCAGTCTCTAAGAATGTAACTTGACTGAGGAACTTGATTTAGTTTCACCTTTAGAATTCCAAGTGCGATGAGCAGCTTCCACAAATTGACTGACGCGAATTGGATCAATGGGTTGGGAAATTTGCCCGTGACGTTTTAAAGAACTGGAAACAATCACACCATCAGCAGCTTGCATTAGCGTACCCACATTTTCCCAATCAGCACCGCTACCGATAAAAACTGGTGTACCAGCAGCCGCACCACTAGCTAATTCTAGATCCTCTAAATTGGGAGGGCTACCAGTTGCCCAACCTGATAAAATTACCCCATCTGCTAAACCTCTTTCTATTGTGTCTTTCACAGCCACAGTCAGGTTAGGAGAACTTAAAGGACGGGCGTGTTTAACCAGCACATCAGCCAAAATTTTGACATCAGAACCTAATTCTCTACGATAGCGTAGTAATTCATGTGCCTCCCCTTCAATTAATCCTTGGTCAGTAGCCATTACCCCTGTGAGGACATTAACCCGGATAAATTGGGCTTTTACACAACTGGCGATCGCCATTGCACTTTTGCCATCATTTCTTAAAACATTTAAACCCACAGGTAAAGTTACTAAATTCTGTATCCGCTGTACTACCACCGTCATAGCACTGACAACAGCGGGATCAACTTGATTTTTAGTAAAAGGAGCATCAAAAAAATTTTCTACAATTAAGCCGTCTACCCCTCCACTGGCAAGGGCTGTAGCTTCTTGTTCAGCACGGTCAATTACCGCTTTCAGGCTACCTCCCCAACGGGCTGAGGTAGGTAAGGGTAGCAGATGAACTACGCCAATAATCGGTTTGCAAGTTTTGAATAGTTGATATAAGTCCACGTCTTTAATTTGAAGATGGCATTGTTCAGAGTTGAAAAATTAGTATTTAGCTATCAGTAATCAGTAATCAGCTAAATGATACCAATAACAAAGATTCAAAATTTTGAATTGGCTACAAATTACGCCAATACAAAAAAGCCAACTATTGCTCAAGTCCTGTCATTCTCTGTATTTCATCTCCAGACTGAAAGCTAAAAGCTGATAGCTGAAGGCTGATAGCTGATTGCTATACTGATATGCTTTGGCGTGTTATTCAGGATTTAATAAATCTCCTCATGCTGAAGATGTAAATTGTCGTTAAACCTTTCATAAGATATGTTAAGATAAAATATGGCTACAAGAGGAGTTTGCCACTCACAAGACGCAAGGCCGCTTCCCGTTGTTTAGGTTGATAGCTGTCAGCACATTACAGCACTAGCCTGAAGGTAGGGCAGCAATACTGCTTTATGGGCTTAGTCGCGTTAGCGATTTCCCGGAGGGTAGCGACTTCTCACCAACAGCCCTTTGGGCGGCTTCCCGATGGGTAAATTAACAACGCACACGCTGGGGTAATGTCAAATACCATTAAGCGAATCGTTAAAAAATATTAACAGTGTCTAAACTACCCAAAGACACCTAAATTTACCCTGGGAAACAAAATAACAAAGACATCATAGCATAACCACTATCATGAACCATGAATAGGGTTATATTTCAATGGGCATTTGCTGACAGTGGCGAATAGTCACTGTAAAATCCTAGTTATGGTGCGGGAAAAAGCACCTAGTTTAATGTTTGTAATGTTTGAAGAAAAGAGAAAAAAATTGAAGATTTTTTCAAAATATGGGTGACAAGCCAACGATTGCGATTTCACACCTGGGCTGCGAGAAAAACCGAATAGATACAGAACATATGTTAGGGCTGTTGGTAGAAGCAGGTTATGGTGTAGATTCAAATGAAGAGTTAGCAGATTATGTAATAGTAAATACCTGTAGTTTTATCGAAGCTGCCAGGGAAGAATCGGTAAGAACCTTAGTAGAACTGGCAGAAGCCAATAAAAAAGTAGTAATTACTGGTTGCATGGCGCAACACTTTCAAGAACAATTATTGGAAGAGTTGCCAGAAGCAGTAGCGGTAGTTGGCACAGGAGATTATCACAAAATAGTCAATGTGATTGAGCGAGTAGAACAGGGAGAGCGAGTTAAACAAATTAGCTCCGAACCCACCTACATAGCTGATGAAACCACACCACGCTACAGGACAACAACCGAAGGAGTAGCATACCTGAGAGTTGCCGAAGGATGTGATTATCGTTGTGCATTTTGTATAATTCCTCATTTGAGAGGAAACCAGCGATCGCGTACAATTGAATCAATAGTAGCCGAAGCAGAGCAGCTGGCAGCGCAAGGGGTACAAGAGATAATTCTCATTTCCCAAATCACCACTAACTATGGATTAGATATTTACGGTAAACCAAAGTTAGCGGAACTCATTCGTGCCTTGGGGAAAGTAGATATACCCTGGGTGAGGATGCACTATGCTTATCCTACGGGACTAAGCCCAGATGTAATTGCGGCAATTCAAGAAACATCTAATTTCCTACCTTATCTAGATTTGCCGTTACAGCATTCTCATCCAGAGATACTTCGCGCCATGAATCGTCCTTGGCAGGGTAGAGTCAATGACGGAATTATTGAGCGCATCAAAACCGCCTTACCATCAGCAGTGCTGCGAACGACATTGATAGTTGGTTTTCCTGGAGAGACAGAGGAACATTTTCAGCATTTACTAGAGTTTACAGAACGACATGAATTTGATCATGTTGGTGTGTTCACCTTTTCTCCAGAAGAAGGAACACCAGCTTATAACCTACCCAATCAATTACCACAAGAATTGATGGTAGAACGACGCGATCAAATCATGGCATTACAACAACCTATTTCTCTCCGTAAAAATCAGGAGGAAGTCGGGAAAATAGTTGATGTCCTGATTGAGCAAGAAAACCCCGGAAGTGGAGAGTTAATTGGCCGTTCCGCCAGATTTTCCCCAGAAGTTGATGGTCAAGTCTATGTTACAGGCGAAGCCAGACTAGGAACAATCGTACCAGTCAAAATCACCAGTGCTGATGCCTACGACCTCTATGGTGAGGTGGTGAATGGTGATCGGTGACTAGGAACTGGGGACTGGGTAAGAAGCAGAGGAAAATTATTTGTATTTTTCCCAATCACCAATCACCAATCACCAATTACCCATTACCCATTACCTAACTTACAAAATATACCAATTCTCTAAAATTCGGCGACTGATTAAAGTCCTCAAACCCAGATTCGGTCGGACTGCCATAATTATAAATTATGAATTACGTATCCCTAACCGGACCGAAGGAAATATTACGAATTGGTATTAAGTATTCGGCTTACAAGTCCAAAATTCACAATAAAGAAAATCTAGGAGAATTAATGAATCTTACCTTTCAAGAACTAGGCATTTCCCAAGAGCGTGTTGAACAATTAGAAAAAATCGGCTTCACCGCACCTACCAACATTCAAATGCAAGCGATTCCCCAACTTTTGGCGGGTCGTGATGTAGTGGGTCAATCCCAAACAGGTACAGGGAAAACGGCTGCTTTTTCTTTGCCCATGTTGGAAAAATTGGATGTAAGTAAAAGAGCAGTACAAGCGTTAGTTTTAACACCGACTCGTGAATTGGCGATGCAGGTTCATGATGCCATTTCCCAGTTTATGGGTGATGATGGTTTGCGTGTTTTGGCTATCTATGGTGGTCAGTCTATTGACCGACAAATGATGCAGCTAAAACGTGGTGTTCATGTAGTTGTCGGTACACCAGGACGGGTAATAGACTTGTTGGAACGTGGTAGTTTAAAGCTCGACCAAGTGAAATGGTTTGTTTTAGATGAAGCCGATGAAATGTTGAGCATGGGTTTTATTGATGATGTGATCAAAATTTTGTCCCAAGCTCCCGAAGATCGGCAAACGGCTTTATTCTCGGCAACTATGCCCCCATCTATTCGCCAGTTGGTGAATAAGTTTTTAAACTCTCCGGTGACTGTTACAGTTGAGCAACCAAAAGCTGCACCCAATAAAATCAACCAAGTAGCTTATCTAATTCCTCGACACTGGACAAAGGCTAAAGCTTTGCAACCTATTTTGGAAATGGAAGATCCAGACACAGCTTTAATCTTTGTCCGCACCAGACGCACAGCCGCAGAATTGACCAATCAATTGCAAGCTGCTGGTCACAGTGTAGATGAATATCATGGTGATTTATCCCAACAAGCACGGGAAAGATTATTAACTCGTTTCCGTAATGCCCAAGTACGCTGGGTGGTAGCTACTGATATTGCGGCACGGGGTTTAGATGTGGATCTGCTTTCCCACGTGATTAACTTTGACTTGCCTGATAGTGTAGAAACCTACCTGCACCGGATCGGACGAACTGGTCGCGCTGGTAAAGAAGGTACTGCGATTTCTTTGGTACAACCATTTGAACGTCGTAAGCAACAGGCATTTGAACGCCATAACCGTCAAAGCTGGCAGGTGTTAACAATTCCTACCAGAGCGCAAATTGAAGCTCGACACATTCAGAAATTGAAAGATCAGGTTTCTGAAGCTTTAGCAGGTGAACGGTTGGCTTCATTCTTGCCCATTATTAGCGAATTGACTGAAAAATATGATGCTCAGGCGATCGCAGCAGCAGCTTTACAACTGGCTTACGATCAAACCCGTCCCGCTTGGTTGCAAAATGGTGTAGATGTTCCTGATGAAGAACCTACTCCCAAACCCAAACTCAACAAACGTCGTGATGGCGATCGCTCAGAACGCAATTTTGGCGGTGACTACAACGAGCGTTCTGGAGGTAATCGTGGACGTTCCTGGTCTAAGTCTGACAGAAATGGCGATGAAGGAAGGCCTACACCCAAACCCAAACTACGGAAGGAACGCCAAGAACGCTATGACCGTCATGAGTCTCCTGTTTTACCAGGTAATCAAAAACAGATATAGGGAATAGGGAATAGGGAATAGAGAATAGGGAATAGGGAATAGGGAATAGGGAATAGAAGGCAAAAGGCAAGAGGCAAGAGGCAAAAGATAAATATTCTTCCCCTGCTTCCCCTGCTTCCCCTCCCCTGCCTCCCTCACAAGGGTAGGTTTTTAATATTAACTGTGAAGGCAGGACTAGGAAGACAAGGGTGGAAAGTAGACAAGGAAGATTTTCTCAGCACAATGGTCTTTTTGTTACCAAGAGAAGATGATTTTGTACTGTTTTCCTCCCTTGTCCACTGTCCTTCCTTGTCCCCCAAGTCTTGCCCTCACGACAATGTAAAAAACCTACCCTTGTAAGCTCCCCTGCCTCCCAACTTCCGACTTCTCGTCAATTTTTCCAAGGTTGGGTAATTTGATCTATCTCTTGTAACTCATCCTTGGTCATGTTCCAACCTAAAGCGCCAACATTCTGATTTACCTGTTCGGCGTTTTTGACTCCGGCAATGGGAATTACGTTCCCCTGGGCAATTAACCAGTTAAGGGCTACTTGGGCAGGGGTACGATCATATTTTTCACCAATTTTCCGCAATAAAGATAAGACTGGGACAATTTTATTTAAACCATCTTGACTAAATCGCGGGTCTATGGTTCTCGCTCCTGTGGGTTTATAAGCAGGTGTATATTTACCTGTTAATAATCCCTGAGCTAAGGGGCTATAAGCTAATATTGTTACATCTAAATCACGGGCTGTTTGTAAAATACCATTGGTTTCAATTTTCCGTGTTAGCAGAGAATAACGAGTTTGGTTTACTGCTAAAGGTATTCCTCTTGCGGCTAATATTTTGTGCGCCTTTCGCATTTGTGATGCAGAATAATTACTAACACCTATTGCACCAATTCTACCCTTATGCACTTCGTTGGCTAAGGTATTCAACAAAGTTTTTTGACTGAGAAAAAATGTAAACGGCCAATGAACTTGGTATAATTCTATTCTTTCAAGTTGCAGACGGTTAAGACTGTTTGTTAAAGCTTCCAATACGGATTTACTATTCCAACGCCAGGGAGATGGTCCAAATTTAGTCGCAATTTGTACGTGTTGCGATGTTTGCTTCATGAACTTTCCTAACAACTCTTCAGAAAGTCCGAACCCGTACACTTCCGCAGTGTCGAAAAAAGTGACACCAGCGTTTACAGCGGCGCTAAAAGCTGCTTCTAACTGTTCTTCACCGTAACTATCGCCATAATTCCAAAAGATTTTATCGCCCCAAGCCCATGTTCCCAAAAACATAGGGGGAACGGTTACGCCACTTTGACCTAATGTGATGGTTTTCATTTTGCTAAAATGGATTTTATTTACATTTCTTTAAATATTTAGTTTATCGTCTTTTATCATCTTGTTCAGGTTAGTCGAAAGTGGTTGAACATTTCGGTTTATCTTGGTTAATGGAAGATGAAATTCTGTAAACAATACAAAACAGTAGTTATGGCAGGTGATATTTTCGATACCCCAAAAGACTCCCTAACCGTACCCAAGGTCAACATACCGACTATGTTTAGGTTAGGATTTTTTCAGATGGGGTTGAGTATGATGTCTATTTTGACTCTGGGGGTACTCAACCGAGTCATGATTCAAGAAATCGCCATTCCGGCGACAATAGTAGCTATAGTGTTAGCTATACCTGCTTTTGTCTCTCCGACGCGAATTTTATTTGGACAGATATCTGATGCTAAACCGTTGTTGGGTTATCATCGTACAGCTTATGTGTGGATCGGGGCGGCAATATTTGCGATCGCTGCTTTTTTAGCAGTACAAGTAATTTGGCAGTTAAACGCTATCAGTGGTGATAGTTGGGTATGGACAACTCAAGCGATCGCTTGGACAGGAGTTTTAGGTTTAGTTTTTGCTATTTATGGTTTAGCAATTTGTGTTAGTGGTACTGCATTTGCCGCATTATTAGTAGATATTTCCGAAGAAGATAACCGTTCCCAAGTCGTTGGTATTGTCTGGTCAATGCTAATGGTTGGTATTATTGTAGGAGCAATTGTTAGTTCTAGTTTATTAAAACAATTGGATGGAAATGCACCTTTAGAGACTTTACAATCTGCCATTAATAGATTATTTCTAATTGTTCCTAGTGTAGTATTTCTTTTCTCTATTATTTCTACTGTAGGTGTAGAAAAAAAATATTCTCGCTTTTATCAACGTTCCACACCAGGAAACCGAGAAGATAGCATTAGTTTAGGTGCAGCTTGGTCAATATTAACAGCTAGTCCGCAAACAGGTTTGTTTTTTACCTTTTTATTGGTAATGACAATTAGTTTATTCATGCAAGATCCAATTTTAGAACCTTATGCGGGTGAAGTGTTTAAAATGCCTTTGGCTGAAAGTACCAAACTTAATGTTTTTTATGGTACGGGAATTTTAATAGCTTATGGTGTAACTGGCTTTTTCATTGTGCCACGTATAGGTAAACGCAAAACAATTAAACTAGGCTGTATTTTAGTAGCTTTTTCCGCCTTATTATTAGGATTTTCCGGTTTTTCTGGTAATGCCAACTTTTTAAAATTTGGTTTAGTAATATTTGGTTTATCTACCGGTTTTGTCACCACTGGCGCAGTCAGTTTAATGTTAGATTTAACAGTAGCAGAAGCCGCAGGTACTTTTATCGGTGCATGGGGATTAGCACAATCTATATCTAGAGGAATAGCTGTAGTCATTGGTGGTACTGTTTTAGATATTGGTCGCAATTTGTTTACCAATAATTTAGTATTAGCTTATGGTATGGTTTTTGTTTTAGAAGCTTTGGGAATGATCATTTCTCTGTGGTTTTTAAACAGGGTAAATGTGACAGAATTTCAAACCAATACTAAGCAAGCTTTAGCTTCGGTTTTAGAAAGTGATTTAGATTAGGTGACTGGTGACTGGGGAGCATCCCAAATGTGTAAATTTATTTTTATCTAGGGAAATAAAATGCTCCAAGACTTGATATGATTGAACCGCAAAGGACGCAAAGGACACAAAGGTAAGAGATTGTGAGAGATTTTTTAGTGTTGCTGCGTTTATTTTGTCAAAATTGGGATGCTCCCGGTGACTGGTGACTAGTGACTGGTGATGAGGTATAATTAGCCAATGACTAATGACCAATAAATAATTACGAATTACGAATTACGAATTAAACATGAATGATTTTTGGAATACGATTTTAGATTTTTCCCAAACTATTACAAGCAGAGTGGGAAAACAATTAATGCAGGATTTTGGTAAAGTTCAAGCATCTCAAAAAGCTGATGGAACTTTAGTTACTCAAGCTGATAAATGGGCGGATCAAGAAATTAGAGATGCTATAGCTTCTACTTTTTCAGGTTATGGAATTTTAAGTGAAGAAAGTGATAAAACTTTTCCTGATACAGAATGGTGTTGGGTAATTGATCCTTTGGATGGGACAACAAATTTTACCAGGGGTATTCCTATCTGGGCAATTTCTTTAGGTTTACTTTATCAAGGTACGCCCATTTTCGGTTATGTTCATGTACCACCATTAAATCAAACCTTTCATGGTTTTTGGGCTGGTTCATCAGGCTTGCAAACGCCAACAGGAGCATTTTTAAATAACCATCCTATCCACACCAGTAAGGATGATCCGAGTGGAAATCATTTTTTTAATCTTTGTTCTCGCAGTACGGGAATTATTCAACCGGGTTTTCCTTGTAAGTTGCGGATGTTAGGAGTTGCAAGTTATAACTTTTTAACTGTTGCGACTGGTGCGGTTTTGGGAGGTGTGGAAGCGACTCCAAAAGTTTGGGATATTGCAGGTGCTTGGGTAATTTTACAAGCTGCTGGTGGTTGTTGGATATCTTTAAAAGATCAACCTTTTCCATTAATAGCAGGTGTTGATTATAGTAATATTTCTTTTCCGACAATGGTTGTCAGTGATCCAAGGGTGGAATCTGTGTTTACACCATTTCTTAAAGGTGTTAAATTGTAGTATTAGCAGGACTTACGCAACACAAAACGAAAGTAGGGGTAATTCATGAATTACCCCTACATAAGAATCAGATTTTTAGTTAAATTTTACCTAAGTTCTAATCAGAAATAACGAACCACAGAGACACAGACAACACAGAGAAATGAAGATTTGAAATAATAAAATAAAAAAGGTAGGTGCTATGGCTAAAATGAAAATTCTGCAAGAAGATCAATCTTATACTTTTCGGTCTTATTTTGAGTTACCTTATGAAGCAGATGATATTTTAGCTGAATTTAATTACTCTCTAATTAAAACGCACCTATCTTTACCACAAACCAAGCAGGAATTTCAAGAATTACCAGCACTCAAACAAAGAATAGAGGATATTTTACCTTTTGTTAGTTTGAGTAATGAAACTGCAAGAAGGGAAACTTTAGTATCT
Source organism: Sphaerospermopsis sp. LEGE 00249 (assembly GCF_014299995.1). Classification (NCBI taxonomy): domain Bacteria; kingdom Bacillati; phylum Cyanobacteriota; class Cyanophyceae; order Nostocales; family Aphanizomenonaceae; genus Sphaerospermopsis; species Sphaerospermopsis sp. LEGE 00249. The sequence goes on from NZ_JACJUZ010000001.1 coordinate 22,330, forward strand.
CCAATTTTGTTGGAGGTAATTCGTTATTGTCATTGTCAAATGCGAATTGAATACCCTCTTGCTATTAATAATCAACTCAAGGGTAATCTTGATTATCTTTTACGGTTAAATAATAATTTCTTGGTTATCGAAGCTAAAAATGATGATTTGACTAGAGGTTTTACACAATTAGCTGTAGAATTAATTGCATTATCTCAAATTCAGGAAAAGAGTATTTTGTATGGTGCTGTTACTATTGGTAATGTTTGGCAATTTGGTAAGATTGATAGTAGTCAACAACAAATAACCCAAGATATTAATTTGTTTAAAGTTCCTGGAGATGTAGATATTTTGGTTAGTTCAATTATCGGTATTTTACAAGAAATAAATAACTAATCACCATTTACCAATCACCCATTACCAATTACCTATTACCAAATTATGAAAGCACTTTGGTTAGAAAATAAAGAATTACAATTAAAAACGGATATTCCCATTCCCCAACCCCCAAAGGGAGAAGCTGTAGTAAAGGTTTTACGTGCAGGTATTTGTAATACTGATTTAGAATTACTCAAAGGTTATTATCCCTATACAGGTATTTTAGGTCATGAATTTGTAGGAATTGTAGAAAAAGGTTCAGAACATTTAATAAATAAAAGAGTTGTTGGTGAAATAAACGCTGCTTGTGGTTATTGTCGGTTTTGTCTGCGGGGAGAACCTACCCACTGTGAAAATCGCACGGTTTTAGGTATTGTTAATCGTAATGGTGCTTTTGCTGAATATCTGTGTTTACCTGAAAAAAACCTGCATCTTGTCCCAGAAAATGTTTCTACAGATGCAGCAACTTTTACTGAACCTATTGCAGCAGCTTTAGAAATTCAAGAACAGGTAAAAATCATTCCAGATGATAGAGTTTTAGTTGTAGGAGATGGAAAATTAGGACAATTAATAGCGCAAACTTTAGCGTTAACTGGTTGTGATGTATTAGTAGTAGGAAGACACAAAGATAAATTAGCAAACTTGGAAAATAGAGGAATAAAAACAGGTTTAGTTGATGATATAAAAGATAGAAGTTTTGATATTTCTGTAGATTGTACAGGAAATCCTGAAGGTTTTGCTACTGCACGTCGCGCTTTACGTCCTAGAGGTACGCTAGTTTTAAAAAGTACCTACGCTGGTGATTTAAGTGTGGATATGTCTTCATTAGTGGTAGATGAAATCACCCTGATCGGTTCTCGTTGTGGTCCCTTTTCTCCAGCATTGGAATTATTAGCAAAAAATCAGATAGATGTTACATATTTGATTCAAGCAAATTATCCATTGAGTGAAGGTTTAGCTGCTTTTGCAAAAGCACAAACTAAGGGAGTTTTAAAGGTGTTGTTAGAGATGAATTAGTTGATAATTGACAATTGATAATTGATAATTGACAATTGATAATTATTTTATTCTAGTTTTAAATCGTCAATTATCCAATGTTAATTTTCAATTGTTGAAGGAAAATCTCACATTGATTCTGCACCTTTGGTAACTAAACGTTTAAATAAAGCTGCTGACCAACCAGTTTCTCTTAATACAGCAGTTGTTGCAACATCTATATATGATTGTTCAATAAATGCTAGGTCAATCATGCAAATTTTACCTAAAGCATCTTTTAATTCCTCGGATTTTTCTTGTGCTTTGAGTTTTTTTCCTACTTCGTTGACTACTGTGGCCATTGCGGGTACTATATGTTGGGGTTGAATCCCGACTTTGACATGAACTAGACCAATTTTCCACCTTCTTTCAGCATAATCATCACCCCAATGATCAATTCCTGTGAACATTTCATGAAACCATGTAACGAAGGTTTGTTTTAATCTATGAACTCTTCCTTCAGTTTCGTTTAAAACTGCATTCATTTCTTCATCACGACCTAAGTAAGCATAGAAATGATCTGCCATTTCTGCGGCAATTTCTAATCCCCAGTCTGCGTTTGCTTTTAAGGTTGATTGATCATTTTCATGGAAATCAAACCTTTTGACTAAGGTTTTCATGAAAGCAGAAGGTTCTATACTCATATTCATCCTTTCAACTTTATCAAGTTATCCAATAAATACGCACAAATACGTACTTTACAAACAGATAGGTTTTTAAGTAGCCTTTACTGTCTGGTTGTAATTTATCTGGTTGTAATTTAACTGACAAAGTTGAGGAAGTTCTGAAAATGGCAAAAATTGTTACAAATATTTGTAGTGTATCTGGGGAAAATAACCTGCTGATTGTCTAATATTTTTCAGAATCAAAATTTTAATGTGCTTGATAATCCTTACAATCTATTGCTTCTTCTGTATTCGCAATATAAGGATTTACTGTACATTTAAGACGATAATTATTAGTAAAAAATTGGCAATTATGACAGGGAATTTGGTGCATTTTTTTAGCAGTTTTCACGGTGTCTTTTGTCGCTGTCCATAAATTGAGAAACACTATAATTATGGTTGTCCAAGCGACGACAAAACAAATGGGAATTAAAAATGGCTGTATCCCATGAATGAGAAAAGATACAAAATTTAACATGGCAATAGTCAATACAAGTGAGGAGTTAGGAACTAATATAACTCCTAACTCCTCATTGATCACTTCTTTCTGAAGATATATTAAAGTGACTGGGGACTGGGCATAATATTAACTCTTGCCTTTTTTTGCCTTCTGTTCCCTGCTAACCGTTAAATTCCCGCGTGTCCTAATGCTAAACCTGTTACTAGCATTCCGAATACTAGGAAAGGTTGGGCGCTGGCTTGGTATTTGACATCATTTGCTATAGGATCACGTAAGAAATACATATCCTGGAAGGTGATTTGGGGAATGATTAATAATACCAAAATTGCGGCGTACAAGTTCTCATGGATGCTGACAAGATAACCTGCAACTAAACCTTGGAATAAGTCAATCATGATTACACAAATTAACGCGGCAGTTTGTACACCAAACATGACTGGTAATGATTTTAAACCAAGTTGGCGATCGCCTTCTACACTCTTGAAATCATTAACAACAGCAATTCCCAAACCTGCCAAACTATAAAATAAGGTGAGAACTACAATTTTCCAATTTAACTCACCAAATAAAGCATGACCCGCCCACCAAGGTAATGCAATATAACTTGCACCTAAAGCATAATTTCCTAACCAACCATTTTGTTTTAATTTTAATGGTGGTGCTGAATAAATGTAGGCAATAAAAGAACCAAAAACAGACAGTCCTAAAATATTAGGAAATGAATGACCAGCCCATAAATCTAAAGTATAGGCTACACCATATCCTAATAATAGTAAAAGCACAAATTGGGTAACTACTTGTTTTTCGGAAATTGCCCCCGATGGAATAGGGCGGTAAGGTTCATTAATAGCGTCTATTTCCCGATCATAATAATCATTAATGGTTTGGGTATAACCAGTTAATAATGGACCAGAAAGCAACATACAAAGGGCTGCTTTTAAGACATTTTCCAAAGTCCAAGTATAGTTACCGGAAGACGCTGCACCACAAACAACACCCCAAATTAAGGGAATCCAGGTAATAGGTTTCATCAACTGTAAACGAATTTTCCAAATTGATGTTTCACCTGGTGCTGCACCTTTCATTCCCAGAAGTTGGCGAGTTTTCGCACTGCGATCTTCTGAGTTTGTTACTTCCTGAATTTTTGTTTCTACAATCTCAGTTGGTTGAGGATTTTGATTTATGGGAGTTGATTCAGACATAATATTTATTTCATCTCTCTATGGGAAACTGGGCATTGGTGATTGGTAATTGGTAATTGGTAATTGGTAATTGGAAAAACTTTTACCCATTACCCATTACCCATTACCCATTACCCATTACCTAAAAAGAAATTATCAAATAACTATTTTGAAACTTTGCCCCGGTAACAGGTTTACCACTGAGGGCAGGGGGTAAGAAGATATTACGGCGATGATCTCCGGCTTCTATTGTGACTTCTGGACCCGATTGAGTGAGTTTGACTTGTTTTTTGTCAAAACCTGGTAAAAATAGCCGTACTTGGCGATTATGTACGTCTATTTCAATTGGTTTGGGTGCTTTTAATGCTTGCTCGACAAAGTTAGGTAAAGCATCTATCAAAGGTTGCCATTCACTGTTGGATACATCAGGAACTATGCTGATAGGTAGGGGTGAAAATTCTGCTGATAGATTGGTGCTTTGATCAGCAGATACTAAAATTGCGCCACCAATAGTTAAACCAACTTGTTGGGCAGTACCCCAAAGATAACGGGAAATGACCACATCTATGGGATCTGGGGTTGTGACTAAAAATGCTGCGACACGATTAGGATCAGCTAAAGCTGCTTTACCTTGATCAAGAAAATTATTAACTTGGTTAGTGGGTAGGGAGAAGTTATCAGCCGTCCAGTTAACATTAAATAAACTGGTAATCAGGGGTTGAATGAGGGGTGATTCAGAAATTGCTTTATCTAGATCGGAGTTGGCAAACAATTGTCTAAATCTTCGCACGTACCAGCTAAGAGATTCGGGCATTCCCAACATCCGCAAGGTGGCAGCGTCTCCAGCACCATCATAGATAATCGCGTCATATTTGCCACTGGCATCATATTCACGAATCGCATTGAGAGCAAGGGCGTTATCCATGCCTGGTAACACTACCAGTTCTTGTCCATAGACCTCTTTTAAAATCGGTGTACGGAGATATTGTGCTCCTAATTTTTTTACTTCTTCCCAGTTGCGTTCTAGCAGTACAGTTTCAAGCATCTGTACTGCTTGCAAGTTGGGAGCGATTTCTTGGGGGTCAGGAGAGAGAGTAGTTTCCAGTAAAATTGGCAACGTTGGTTCTGCTAATCCTGCTAAAAGTACCCGTTTGCCTTGGCTTGCCAATAGCTTGGCTGCGGCGATCGCAATTTTACTGCGAGCGATGCCGTTTTTGCCTAAAAATGTCAGTATCAAGGCCATTACGTGATTTCCAATTACCGCCTATTTGTTCAACTCCAACTTAGCACTTAAATAAAACAGCTAATCTACCTATATGGCTTTAATTTCATCCTCAAAGAACCAAGTGGAGGTATTGTCATCAAATTTGACTACAACACCAATACCAGCACCATCTGTAACTTTGTAACCTTCTATCACACCTACTTTACCTAGTTTTTGAGCGATAGGAGCAGATACGCGATCGCGCAAACGAACTACTTTAACCTTTTGTCCGATTTCCATGTCTAGTTAGAATCCAATAATCCAAATCTCAGTGTACCGGAATCTGCGACTTAGTTGGCAGTTAAGCTTTCAGAAATGTTACTTTGATAGTTATCTGATTTAACATTTGTGTATGTTTAAATATATTTATTTATTTTATACTTCAACCATATATATATAATCATGTTATAAATTCTAGATAAATCCTAAAATGAGTGACAATAAAATTACCCAATTACCGTGAAAACAGATACCATTTTCTATAGCTTATTTCAAGAATTTCCGAGCATTTTCTTTGAATTAATTAACAAATCTCCCACAGAAGCAGTTGCTTATGAATTTACATCCCGTGAAGTCAAACAACTAGCTTTTCGCTTGGATGGATTATTTTTACCAACTACCAAAGATGCCAAAAAACCATTTTATGTAGTGGAAGTACAATTTCAACCAGACGATGATTTATATTATCGGCTATTTGCAGAACTTTGCCTCTACTTAAAACAATACAAACCGCCCCATCCTTGGCAGGTTGTCATTATCTATCCTAGTCGTACCATAGAAAGAGAACAGCCTGTACAATTTGGTGAAATCTTGCTATTGGAGCGAGTCAAACGCATTTACTTAGATGAGTTAGGAGAAACTTCTTTAGGGGTAGGAGTTGTTAAACTAGTAATAGAAACAGAACAGACAGCACCAGAATTAGCAAAACAGTTAATTGCCCAAGCCAACCAACAAATTAATGATACCACCAGTAAACGGGATCTGATCAAACTAATTGAGACAATTATCGTCTATAAATTACCCCAAAAAAGCCGCGAGGAGATAGAAGCCATGTTAGGGTTAAGTGATTTAAAACAAACCAGAGTTTATCAAGAAGCATTAGCAGAGGGAAGACAGGAAGGTAAACAAGAAGGGATAACGGAAGCAACCAAAAAATTAGCTTTAAAGTTATTAAGAATTGGTATGAGTTTAGAGCAAATTGCTGAAGTTACAGAATTATCTTTGGCACAAGTTCAAGATTTACAACGAGAACTTTAAGAGTTTTACTGCTTACTAAATAATTAATTTTCTGAGGGTGTATTCAATGAATACGCCCTGATGAGGTAATAAAAAATGTATCAAAATCATCCACCTTCACCCAAAGAAACCATGCCCACAATGTATGATTTACCTGGTGAATTAATAGGAGAATCAGGGTTGCCGGACGAATTTCATTGTATACAAGCGGATTTACTGACAGAAACTTGTCAACCGACCAATTATCAAACCTCAGAAATTTTACTAGCTAGTGACTTAAATCTATATTATGATCCACGTCATCCTAGTTGGTATAAACGCCCTGATTGGTATATGGTACTGGGAGTTACCAATACTAACCAACAGGAAGATTTACGTTTAAGTTATGTAGTTTGGCAAGAAGGAATTGATCCGTTTTTGGTAGTAGAATTACTCTCACCAGGAACAGAACAAGAAGACTTAGGACAAACTCTCAGAGAAGTGAATAAACCGCCCACAAAATGGGAAGTATATCAGCAAATTTTGCGTATCCCTTACTATGTGATTTATGACAGGTATGAAAATAATTTCCGTAGTTTTAAACTCAATGGTACTCGATATGAACCTGTCGATTTATCAGATAACCGTTTTTGGTTAGAAGAAATAAAAATGGGTTTAGGTTTATGGCGAGGAAATTATCAAAACACAGAGGGTTTATGGTTACGTTGGTATAACAATAATGGTTGGTTGCCAACATTAGCAGAAAAAGCAGAAAACGAACGTCAACGGGCAGAAAGTGAACGTTTAAGGGCAGATAAACTAGCAGCAAAATTGCGTGATTTAGGAATAGATCCTGATAGTTTAGTAAATTAGGAAAAAACTATGACTACAACTGTAAAATTAACTGATTTCAAGATTGAATATCCTAGTAGTGATGGTGAACCAGTGGCAGAAACTTATATACATCTCTATGCAATTTTAACAACCTTAGAAGTTCTCAAACAATACCTTACAGGTAGACAAGCAACGGTACTGGCAAATCAATTTTTATATTATGCCCAAGGTTTTCCCAAATTAAGAATAGCACCAGATGTCATGGTTATTTTTGATGTGCCTTCTGGTGGTAGAGATAACTATAAAATTTGGGAAGAAGGACAAGTTCCTCAAGTAGTTTTTGAAATGACAAGTGCAGGAACTCAAAAACAAGATCAAGAATACAAGAAATTATTGTATGAACAATTAGGAATTTTAGAATATTGGTTATTTGATCCCAAAGGAGAATGGATAAATCAAAAATTACAAGGTTATCGTTTACAGGATGAGATTTATCAACCCATTACAGATAATTTATGTCAACCTTTGGGTTTGCGTTTAGAAGTAGAAGGGAAACTTTTAAGATTTTACCGTTTAGATACAGGGGATAAATTACTGATACCAACAGAACTTGCTGAACAGGCAGAAAATGAACGTAAACGGGCAGAAAGTGAACGCCAACGGGCAGATAAATTAGCAGAAAAATTGCGCTCTTTGGGAATAGAGCCTGATACCTTTTTCTTGTAAAAAATACTGAAAAACATCCTCGTGCTTCCTGGGTAATATGGGAAGAAAACGGCAAATATCCCAATTTAATCATTGAATTACTTTCTGAAATGGGATTTTATGGCAATATATCAAACAAGCTTTTAAAGGTGTGCGTGTGGCTTGGAGTGCTGGTCTTGCTTGGCATTACGGAAATAATGAGAAAATTCTTAACAAGAATCATATTAGTTTATCATGGATCAAAGATTGTAACTTATCCAAGTAAAATCTATGGCTTTAACCGCACAAGAAATAGAAGCATTAATGCCAGATTGCACCGAACTACTTAGCGACGAACCAGAAATGGAAAGCTCTTTACATTATACACAACTATTAATATTAGTAACTTGTTTGGAATGGTTGTGGAGAGATAGAGAAGATTTCTTTATCGGCGCAAATCTTAGCATCTACTATAGCCGGCAACAGTTAAAAAATCGAGACTTTAGAGGACCTGACTTTTTCCTAGTCAAAGACACAGAAAAACGCCCTCGTGCTTCTTGGGTAGTATGGGAAGAAGACGGTAGATATCCCAATTTAATTATTGAATTACTTTCCGATTCTACTGCTAAAGTAGATCGGGGATTAAAAAAAGAGTTGTACCAAAACCGATTTAGAACTCCTGAATATTTTTGGTTTTCGCCTAATACCTTAGAATTGGTAGGGTGGCGATTAACAGACAGTGAATATAAAAGTATTACTCCTTCGGAAAATGGCTGGTATTGGAGTCAGGAATTAGGGTTGTATTTAGGAGTGTTTGAAAGTAGATTAAGGTATTTCAGTGTTGAGGGGCGATTAATACCCACACCTGAAGAAGCAAATTTAGAAGAAATCAGAAAAGCTGAAATTGCTTATAAAAAAGCAGAAGCAGAAAAGCAAAGGGCTGAAGACGCAGAAGCTAAAGCAGCTATTTTAGCTCAGAGGTTAAGAGATTTAGGTATTAATCTTGATAGTTTGTAAATAATTTGTCATTCAATAGATCCCGACTTTTTCTTTTGAGAGAAGTTAGGGATCTATAGGACTTACGCAAGATGTGACTGAAAACCTTATTCTTGCCTAGGGGTAATTCATGAATTACCCCTACTTTCGTTCCCTTTTGCGTAAGTCTTGATCTATTTTAACGTTCAAAACCCTATCTTTTATCCAGCAGCGATCGTACCACCTCAAGTCAAGCCTTTTCTGAGTTTCAATCCCCTATCGCCTATAATTGAGAGTCTGCGGCAGATTACATTATCAGGTTCTGCACCAGATTTAGGTTTAATATGGGGGCGTTACTGAGTGGCATAATTATTTTGTCCTTAGGATGGACTTGTTTTCATCTGTGGCGACATCAGTTTATGGATTTATTGTAAATAGACTTGTTTTGTTGATATAACTATTATTTGATACAGCAGTTTCCATGATTATCAGGCACAAATATTAATGATAAAACCCTTGTAGCACAGGCATACTTCGACATAGTTCGACTGCGCTCACTAACCGCTCAGTACAAGTCTTGCCTGTTCATAATCTACATCGTGTAGATGGAATATGCTATAATTGCAGACCATTAGATACGGATAGTTTATAATTAACTTAAACATAGTAATTTATCCTAAGAAAATCTATGGCTTTAACCGCACAAGAAATAGAAGCATTAATGCCAGATTGCACTCAACTACTAAGCGACGAGCCAGAAATGGAAAGCTCATTACATTATACACAATTATTAATATTAGTAACTTGTTTAGAATGGTTATGGCGTGATAGAGAGGATTTTTTCATTGGTGCAAATCTTAGTATTTACTATAGTCGTCAACAATTAAAAAACCGAGACTTCAGAGGTCCAGACTTTTTTCTAGTCAAAGATACGGAAAAACGTCCGCGCCTGTCTTGGGTAATATGGGAAGAGGATGGTAAATATCCCAATGTGATCATTGAATTACTTTCTGATTCTACAGCGAAAGTAGATAAGGGATTGAAAAAACAATTGTATCAAAATCAATTCCGCACTCCTGAGTATTTTTGGTTTTCCCCAAATACCTTAGAATTAATAGGATGGCGACTAACAGACAGTGAATATAAAGCTATTACACCATCAGAAAAGGACTGGTATTGGAGTCAGGAGTTAGGTTTATACTTAGGCGTTTGGAAAGAGAAGTTAAGATATTTTACAGTTGAAGGAAAGTTAGTACCTACACCAGAAGAAGCTATTTTAGAAGAAATTAGAAAAGCTGAAATTGCCCTCCAAAGAGTAGAAATTGAAGAACGAAAAGCTGAAGCTGAACGCCAAAAGGCTGAGTCTGAACGGCAAAAGGCTGAGTCTGAACGGCAAAAGGCTGAAACTGAACGGCAACGTGCTGATGAAGCAGAGAATAAAGCCGCTATTTTAGCTCAAAAATTGCGAGAATTAGGTATTGAACCTGATAGTTTAAGTTAAACTAATGCTAAAAATAGGGTATAATCTCGGAATTACTCAGCGGATTACGCTTTGACAGTATCATGCTGTGTTGTCAAATCACAACTAAACCTGCTTAAAAAAGAAATCATAGCAAAATGAATAATGCCCTTGAAAACTTGAATAAACTAAAACAAAAAACGCGTTGCATAAATGCGGGATGAATTGGCGTTTGAAACCGTTGAAAATTCGTTCTAAATTGGGCGAAATCATCCCATGATTCAGCAACGCCACAAAAAATTATTGACCATCAAGCCATTGTTGGGGTAGTAGGTCTAGGATATGTAGGCTTACCATTTGCTGTGGAAAAAGCTAAAGTTGGCTATCAAGTTCTGGGTATAGAACAAAACCCAGTGAGGGTTGAACGGATCAACATGGCAGATAATTACATTACAGATGTTAAAGATGAGGATTTAAAAAAAGTTGTCAGTAGCGGTAAACTACTGGCAGTGACAGATTTTGAAAAAGTTTTAGAAAGTGATGTTATCGTTATCTGTGTTCCCACTCCCCTCACTAAAAATTTGACTCCCAATCTCAGTTATGTTGAAAATGTTACTCATGAGATATCTAAACGATTGCGTTCTGGACAGTTAGTAACATTAGAATCAACAACTTACCCAGGCACAACGGATGAAGTGATGCGCCCTGTTTTAGAACAAGTTAGTGGTTTAAAGCAAGGAGAAGATTTCTTTTTAGCGCATTCCCCAGAAAGAGTAGACCCGGGTAATCAACGTTACACTACAAAAAATACCAGTAAGGTAGTAGGAGCGTCAGATCAAAATTCTCTGGAAGTAGCTCAATTGTTTTATGAACAAACCATTGATCATGTAGTGCCTGTGAGCAGTGCAAAAGCTGCGGAACTGGTGAAGGTGTTTGAAAATACTTTTCGAGCAGTAAATATTGCATTGGTAAATGAATTGGCTTTGTTGTGCGATCGCCTTAACCTCAATGTTTGGGAAGTGTTAGATGCAGCCAATACTAAACCCTTTGGAATTATGCCTTTTTATCCGGGTCCTGGGGTTGGTGGTCACTGTATTCCCATTGACCCCCATTATTTAGAATGGAAAGCCAAGGAAGTTAATTTTAATACCCATTTTATAGCTTTGGCTGGGGAAATTAACCGTTCTATGCCCCTATTTGTCAGAGAAAAAGCCCGGAGGGTGTTAAATGATTTAGGCATTGCCCCAGCTAAATCAAAAGTGCTAATTATTGGTGTAGCCTATAAAAAAGATTTAGGTGACTGGCGGGAATCTCCGGCTTTGATGGTTATTGATTACCTTTTACAAGATAAAATTACAATCAGCTACCATGATCCTTATGTATCACAGATTGAGGTGCAAGATAGAATATACTCTCATGTAGAGTTAACAGAAGAAACAATTAGTGGGGCTGATTTAGTGATTATCACAACGGATCACAGTCACATAGATTACAGGAATTTAGTAGCCAAATCCAAAGCAGTATTAGATACACGGGGTATAACTCGTCATCTTGATTGTCTCCATGATAAAGTAACTCTGTTGTGAGGATCGACTAAAGATGACAGGTGTGAAGGAAAAATCAGTAATTGTAGTTGGTGCTGGAAACTGGGGTAAAAACCTAATACGTAATTTTCACTGTTTGGGAGCTTTGTATGGTGTAGCGGAAACTGACCCTCAACTGAGAGAAGCAGTGGCTAAAAATTACCATGATATTCAAATATATACTGATTTTTCAGATGCTTTAAAAACAGATGTATCAGCAATTGTTCTAGCCACTCCAGCACCCACCCATTATCAACTGGCTATGTCAGCTTTAATTGCTGGTAAAGATGTGTTTGTAGAAAAGCCAATGACTCTACAAACGAATGAGGCAAGAAAATTAAGTGAATATGCAGATCAACAAGGTAGAGTGTTGATGGTTGGACATCTGTTATTGTATCAACCTGCGATCGCTTGGATGCGAGATTATTTAGCCACTGGTAAAGCTGGTCAAGTTAGGCACGTAGCTACCCAAAGGTTAAAGTTAGGTAAAGTACGTAGAGAAGAAAATGTTTGGTGGTCTTTTGCACCCCATGATGTATCCGTAGTTTTAGACTTATTGGGTAACCCTAAATTAAAACAAGTTAAAGCGCAAGGTAGGGCTATTCTACAACCAAAGATAGCTGATTTTGTCCAAGTTGATTTGAGTTTTCAAACAGGGCAGTCTGCCCAAATTACTTGTTCTTGGTATTGGCCTTTAATTGAGCGTAGTACAGTAGTAATTGCTGAAAAGCAAATGATCGTTTATGAAGAGGTACAACAAACTGTTACTATTCACAACAAACATATTGATCCCAACTTACAACATTACGACGAAGGAACGGAAATAGTTGAAGTAGCTGCTTCAGAACCATTAAAACTGGAATGTCAGCACTTTTTAGATTGTCTAAAAAGTAGGCAAAAACCTCGTTCTGATGGTGCAAATGGGGTAGCAGTTATAGAGATTTTAGAAGAGGCTGAAAAACACTTACATGAGTAACTACTTTGTACATGAATCTAGCTATGTTGATGAAGGTGCAGAAATTGGTCAAGGCACAAAAATTTGGCACTTTTGTCATATTTTCGGTAAAGCGAAAATAGGAGAAAACTGTGTATTTGGACAAAATGTTTTAGTGGCTAATAACGTTGTTATTGGTAACAACTGCAAAATTCAAAACAACGTCTCTTTATATGAAGGAGTGATATTAGAAGACTACGTTTTTTGTGGACCGAGTATGGTATTTACCAATGTGAAAACACCCCGTTGCGAGTTTCTCCGTAATACAAGTAATGATTATCACAGAACATTAGTCAAACGTGGTGCAAGCATTGGTGCAAATGCTACTATTGTTTGTGGAGTAACCTTACATGAATGTGCTTTTGTTGCTGCTGGAGCAGTAGTAACAAAAGATGTCCCACCTTATGCTATGGTAGCAGGAGTACCGGCAAAAATAATTGGTTGGATGAGTGCTTACGGTGATGTGTTAGAGTTTGATACTGATGGGTATGCCATTGATTCCACAGGTAGTAAATATCAACAAATATCAGATACAGAAGTAATTAGAATCTCATGAGCCAAAATAAAATTCCTGTTCTTGATTTAAACCCACAATATGAATCTTTGAAAACGGAGATTCAAGCCGCTATTAATCGTGTTCTCGAATCTGGTCAGTTTATTATGGGATCAGATGTAAAATTATTTGAGCAGGAAGTATCTGAATATTTAGGAGTTAAACACGCGATCGCTGTCAATTCTGGTACAGATGCTCTAGTAATTGGGTTAAGGGCTTTGGGTATTAGTGTAGGTGATGAAGTAATTACTACACCGTTCTCTTTTTTTGCCACCGCAGAATCAATCAGTAATGTTGGTGCTACCCCCGTATTTGTAGATATTGACCCCGAAACTTTTAATATTGATCCAGAAAAAATACAAGAAAAAATTACACCTCAAACCAAAGCCATTATGCCAGTTCATCTTTATGGCAACCCGGCAGCAATGCTAGAAATTATGGAAATTGCCCAAAAACATAATTTAAAAGTCATTGAAGATTGCGCTCAGTCTTTCGGTGCTAAATACTACAGCCAGAATAATACTAACGGTAAACATACTGGTACTATTGGTGATGTGGGAGCTTATTCATTTTTCCCATCTAAAAACTTAGGTGCTTATGGAGATGGTGGTTTAATTGTAACTGATAATGACCAAATTGCTGATCTGTCGAGAATGCTCAGAGTACACGGATCTAAGAAAAAATATCACAACGAAGTTTTAGGTTATAATTCTCGGTTGGATACTTTGCAAGCTGCTATTTTACGAGTTAAATTACCTCACATTGATCAGTGGAATGAAGGTAGACGTAGGGTAGCTAAAATTTATAATCAGCTATTGGGCGATGTTCATGGTATAGTAACTCCGGAGATGACTAACGGTCATGTATTTCATCAATATACCATCCGAGTTTTAGATGGTAAGCGTGATGCAGTGCAGAATTACTTAACTCAACAGGGTATTGGTTCAATGATTTATTATCCAGTTCCTCAAGATCAGTTACCAGTTTATCAGGGTAAATATCCAGTTAATTCTGTTAGTGATCTATTAGCTACTCAGGTTTTAAGTTTACCAATTTGGACGGAGTTAGAGGAAAAGGACATAGAGCATATTGTTCAATTTTTACAACAATTTGCTTAAGAGGATGTTTTAAAAGTCGTATCCCGTAATTTCCATCACATTTTTACCCTCTTAGTCCTCCCTTATAAACTATCCATTACCCATATCTTTCTTAACATTCATGAAAGCGATCGCTTGCAACCCTTAACACTCAAAGGCTACGGTGTACACACAAGTCTTAAAATTCACCCTAAACCCTCTAAAATATTTTCGTATTTTTAGAACTCATTAAGTAATGAATATTCGCAAAATTCGCCCCAATTTTCTCAAAAAACTACTTATATCTTTTAAGTTACTTTATTGTGGACTGATTGCTCCTCCATTTGAAACAATCTGGAAATATCGTTCTATGTTGTATCAAACTAGTATACATGAAGTTAAAACCCGTCATGCAGGATCAGTATTAGGACTGTTTTGGTTAGTAATTTATCCTTTACTATTTTTAGGAAGTTATGCCATTGTTTATATATTTATTTTTAAAATTCGTTTTCCTGAACTAAGTTCAAAAGAATATGTAACTTTGATATTTTGTGGGTTGATTCCTTTTTTGGGATTTTCAGAAGGCTTATCCTTAGGAGTATCTTCAATCGTGAGTAGTTCTAATCTGATTAAAAATACTCTTTTTCCTATTGATCTAGTGCCTGTTAAAGCTGTATTAGTAGGTCAAGCAACCCAATGTGTAGGTATGGCTTTACTCCTAATTGTATTAGCTTTTTTAGGAAAAATTACTATCTATACTCCATTAGTTTTCCTGGTGTGGATATTGCAACTTTTATTTTCTATAGGTTTAATATGGATACTATCAAGTTTAAATGTTTATTTAAGAGATATACAAAATATCATTCCTATTTTAACATTAATCTTAATGATGTTAAGTCCCATAGCTTATACAGAACAAATGATTCCTGAAAATTTTAAATTATTTTTGTCTATTAATCCTCTTTATTATTTGATTATTTCATACCAATCACTTTTTATGTTTGGTCATTTGCCTAATTTAAAAATTATTATACCTTTAGCAATTTTTTCTCCTATGTTGTTTATGATAGGATTTTGGTTTTTTTCAAAGATGAAAAAATTATTTACAGATAACTTATAATTATCATTAAAATCTTTAAATACTAATAAAGTGATATGTAAACGCAAATAATTAATTGAAAACTTGCAAAGTTAATAAAATATGAATAATACATCTTTTAATGATATTTCTGCTATAGAAATTAACAACGTTGGTAAAATGTATGAGCTTTTCTCAAATCCCCTACATAAAGTATTAAATGTTTTTGGGCTAGATAAAATCTTGTTTTTTGAAAATAGAAATAAACAAATATTTTGGGCTTTGAGATCCATTAATTTAAACATCACAAAAGGGTCGAAAGTAGGTATTATTGGTAGTAATGGTGCTGGTAAAAGTACATTATTAAAAATAATTATAGGTAATGTAGAGCCAACTGAAGGAACAGTAAATATAAAAGGAAGAATACAAGCCCTCATGGAGTTAGGAACAGGTTTTCACCCAGAGTTCACTGGACGACAGAATATTCGCGCATCTTTAGCTTATCAAGGAATTAATCAAGAGAAAATTTTTGTATTAGAACAAGATATAATTCAATTTTCGGAATTAGAAAACTTTATTGATCAGCCAGTTAAAACTTATTCTGCTGGAATGTATGCACGATTGGCATTTTCTACAGCAACAGCGATTGATCCAGATATCTTAATTATTGATGAAATTTTAGGGGTTGGTGATGCCTATTTTATCAATAGGTGTACCGAACGAATGAAAAAACTTACTGAATCTGGAACAACACTTCTACTGGTATCTCATTCAATGGGACAAGTTTTGCAATTTTGTGATCGGGCTATTTGGATTGATCGAGGTAGAATTGTTAAAGATGATTCTAGCATGGAAGTAGTAAAAGCTTACGAGAGATATAATAGAGTAATAGAAAATAGAAGATTGGTGGCTAAAAATATTAAAGCCTCAAGCTCTCAGTACAAAAACCACGAACTAGAATCTTATTCTGATTCTTTCCTGATCCGCTTGGTATGTAAAGATAATCAATATCCATTTAAAGTAAAATCTATACGTCTTTGGCAAAATGGTGAATTATTTGATGAAATTTTGGTAGGTGAACCCCAAGATGCTAATTATACAGGTCACTCATCTTACATAATGATGGATTCTCAATCTTGGTCTAATCCTCAACAGGAAGAGCAAGTTAATTTTCGATCTCTTGTAGCCAATGATTCCTACAAAGAAGTTTATGGGGCAGCAATTTTTCACCTCTACCTTTATGAACCTGAAACTAACTATGAATTAGAATTATGTTATACCTATAAAGGTTTAAGTACAGCTTTATTAGAAGTATTCAATGGTCAAGAATATTTCCAAATTGCTGAAATAATTCCCAGCCTACAAGATTGGAATACTTTGTCAGTTAAGATTCCTGTTTTACGTGAGGCAGCAGAAATAGAGAAACTTAAAAATTCATGGCCTGGTACGGGTGAACTACGCATTAGTAAAGTTTCTTTGTTATCTGATGATAAAGAATTAGCAGTATTTTCTGTGGGACAGTGCCTAAATATTAATATCACTGTAGAAAGTCAATATGATGGGCAGTACCCAATTACGTTTTGTGTGGTAATATTTAGAAGTGATGGTATACGTGTTTCTTGTCATCTTAGTGAAGAGAAAATATTTCCGATGTTAGCTCATCAAAAGATAGATGCTTGTTTATCATTTCCTAGTCTGAAATTAGGAGATGGCACCTATTGTTTATCTTTAGCAATTTATAAAACTCTTGATCGTCAAGCGGTAGGAGTGAGTGAATATTATGATTTGATTGCTTGGAGTTATGAATTTAAAGTGATTGGTAATGATCCTATAGATTCAAGCATTTTCCACCATCCTGCAAATTGGATAATTTAATTATGTCTAACACTATCAGCTTTCGCCAAAAAATTGAATTTTATTGCGTCAACTGTGATTGTAGTTCACCTCTGGAGGTAGCTAGTACAAAATTTTCTGACTATACTTATCAGTGTAGTTGCTGCCAAAAAGTCTATCGGGAAGTTGACGGAATACCTTGTTTTTTATCTAGTAAAGACGAAACTTCAGAGATTTTTCAAAAATACTTTGATAATTATTCTAAAATTGCTTCTGATGATATTGTTGAGGATATTATGCCTGTAACTTATAAAAATATTCAGGCAGATAAATTGATTAAATATTGTGGAGCAAAAATTCAGCAGAATATTTTAGATATTGGTTCTGGTAAAGGTTTCTTTTTAAAGCGCATATCTCATAACCAAAAACTGGGAATAGATATATCATTAGAGTATTTAAAAGTTTTGCGTAACCAGGGAGTTGAATGTGCATTAGTTAATGCAGAAAGCCTGCCTTTTAAAAAATGTTTTGATGTGATTGTTCTGAATGATATTCTAGAACACGTATTTAATCCAGAAAAAGTTTTACAACAAGTCTTCAAAGCGTTGAAAGATGAAGGTATAGCAGTTATTCGAGTTCCTTATAAAGAAGACATAAGTATCTACTTACCTGAAAATGGTTGTAAATATGAATTTGTTCATTTAAGAACTTTCGATAAAAGTAATTTAACACAGTTAGTCCAAAATTCAGGATTAAAACTCAACAAGATTCATTATGATGGCTTTGCTTGGAGTAGATTACGTAGAAATATTAATAATCCATTAGTGAGATGGGCAATCAAAAAGATTGATGAATATGTCAACAGAGAAATTTATATCAAAGGTAGAAATATTATTGATATAGATGCTGGTTTCAATCAACTTCCTAATTATTTAGGTTGTATTTTTTTTGAACCTATTGAATGTGTAGCAATCGCCCAGAAAACCAAGTAGAATTACAATAGTGGAGAACAACAAAATTTTACATAGGACAAGAAAGATAATGGAAAAAAATATTAATCAGCAAAATGCTAATTTTTGGAATGAGCTTTGTGGAACAGGTTTAGCTAAGTCTCTTAGTATAACAGAAATTACCCCTGATAGTCTTGCTCGTTTTGATGAAGCATATTTGAATATTTATCCTTATTTAAGCGAATATATAAATAACGAAAACATCAAAGGTAAAAAAGTCCTAGAAATAGGATTAGGATACGGAACGCTAGGAAAATTACTAGCATCTTGTAATTGTGATTACTTTGGCTTAGACATAGCTGAAAATCCTGTGGAAATAATGCGTTATAGGCTATCTTTAATGGATAAAAATCCAGATCACGTAAAAGTTGGTTCTGCTCTTAATATTCCTTATGAAAATGAAACTTTTCACTATGTCTATTCTATCGGTTGTTTACATCATACAGGTGATTTAGCTAAAAGCATCCAAGAAGTTCATCGAGTTTTGTTACCTGGTGGTAAAGCTATTATTATGCTTTATAATAAAAACTCATTTCGTCAAATGATATATATTCCACTTGCTCGTTTAAAATCTATGTTATCTCTTTCAAAAGCAGACAAAACTTATCGTAATTTTTCAGAATTTGTTCGTTCTTTATATGATCTTAACTCTCAGGGTCAAGCAGCACCTCATACTGATTATGTCTCAAAAAAGCAAGTTTATCAAATATTTAAGAATTTTTCTGAGATTGGAATAGATGTTCAGAATTTTGACACCTACGTTTTAGGTAAAGGAAAAATAATTATTTATCGAGAAAAATTATTGGACAATCTTGCTAGAATCATGGGATTAGACTTATATATTATAGCCAGAAAATGATTATCAAATATTTACTTCAATATTGTTGAAAATGACAATATGATAATTATAAGTTATTTACTTAACAGATCATAACAGATCGTAAAAGCACAAAGTTGATATTTCACATTAGTTAACCAGGTTATATTGTCGATGAATTACCAAGAAAAGAACAAATTAAATATTCTAGTTTTATATGATAAAAACTCTATTTTTACTAACACGGTCAAAGAGTATTTAGAAAGTTTTTCTTTATTCTCTTTCCATCACATATACTATGCTCATGGTACACATACTGCTACACTTAAATGGGACTTGAAGTTATTTGATGTCATTGTTATTCATTATTCAGTACGTTTATGTTATGATATTCTATCACCAGATTATGTAAGCACGATTAGTAAGTTTGATGGATTGAAAATACTTTTTATTCAAGATGAATATGATTATACTGAAACAGCTAGAATGTGGATTGAGCATTTAGGTATTAATGCTGTTTTTAGTTGTGTTCCTCAAGAGTACTTGAATTTAGTCTATCCATCATCTCGATTTATTAATACAGAATTCAAGACAATAATAACAGGTTATGTTCCTATTCATCTAGAAAATAGAATGCATTTTAAACCTCTGTCAGATCGAAATATTACCATTGGATATAGAGGTAGGGAATTAGCTTACTGGTATGGTAATCTAGCTAGAGAGAAATTATTGATTGCACAAAAAATGCGTCAAATTTGTGAAGCAAGAGGTATAAAACATAATATTGAATGGGAAGAGAAAAAACGTATTTATGGAGAACAATGGTATGAATTTATGGAAAATTGTCGAGCTACATTAGGAACAGAAAGTGGATCAAATGTGTTTGATGATTATGGAAATATTCGTAAAAAGATTCAGATTGCCCTGAAAACTAAGGAATCAATAACTTATGAAGAAATTCATAGAAAATATATAGCAGAACATGATGGAAAAATCATCATGAATCAAATTTCACCTCGTGTTTTTGAAGCTATTGCTTTAAAAACAGCTTTGATTCTGTTTGAAGGAAATTATTCTGGAGTTATTCAACCAGACATTCACTATCTATCCCTCAAAAAAGACTTTAGTAATATAGATGATGTTATTAGTAAATTAAATGATGATATCTACATAACGGAAATAACAAATAGAGCATACAAAGATATTATTAAATCTGGTAAGTATAGTTATAGAAAATTTATAAATGAATTTGATAAATTTGTATCAGAAAAAGTTACCACCACCTCAGGAGTCTCATCTTTTATAATTCATGAAATTAAAAATATTCCAGAAGATGAAATTCAATATTCAGTGAGTGAAATTATAGAAATATTAATCAGAATAAGTAAAGAAAAGCTCAAAATAAAGATCAAAACGCACTTTCCAAAAATATGGAGTCGAGTCAAGAAAATTAAGGATTGGGGATTGTCAAAATTATAGTTCTGCATTGTATTTTTGTGATAATATAGATTGATGTTTAAATAGATAACTTATGTGTGGTATTGGCGGAATTATTAGTCTGGCTGGTGAACAGCTACCTAACTTGAAGTATAATCTGGAAGTAACTTCTAAACTACAGCATCATCGTGGTCCTGATGGTCAGGGAATATGGCAACATCCGAGACAAATTGTCGGCTTTGCTCATCGCCGCTTAAGTATTATTGACCTTGAAGCCGGTAAACAACCGATGACTGACAATTTGGGTAATTGGGTAACATATAATGGTGAAATTTATAACTATATTGAATTACGCCAAGAATTAGGGGAACAAAATTTCGTCACCCATTCTGACACAGAAGTTATTTTACAAGCTTATAGAAAATGGGGAACAGATTGTGTTAATCATTTTCGAGGAATGTTCGCTTTTGCTCTATGGGATGAAGCTAATCAAAGATTATTTTGTGCCAGAGATAGATTTGGTATTAAACCATTTTATTATACTATTGTTAATAATATTTTTTATTTTGCTAGTGAAGTCAAAGCTATTTTACCCTTTATAGATAGCATAGAAACCGATATAGAAGGTTTCCAAGATTATCTGACTTTTCAGTTTTGTTTAGCTGGAAAAACTCTGTTTAAAGATATTAATGAATTACAAGCTGGACATGATTTAACTATTCAAAATAGTTCTCTGAAAATCAAACGCTATTGGGAAGTTTACTATAAGTTAGATTTTAATCATACCGAACAATATTTTCATGAAAAAATTCAATATCTAATTAGAGAATCAGCTAATATTCATTTACGCAGTGATGTTCCTGTTGGTGCTTATGTTAGTGGGGGTTTAGATTCTAGTATTGTTGCTTCTATTGCTTCCGAAAAAAAACCTGATGAGTTGGTTGGTTTTATCGGCAAATTTTCGATAAGTTCTGATTACGATGAAAGTCCTTATGCCCGTGAAGTAGCTAATTGGCGAGGTTTTCAACTATATGAAGCTGATATTAATGTTAATGATTTTATTCATAATATTCAAAAAGTTATTTATCATTTAGATTATCCCACTGCTGGTCCGGGTTCTTTTGCTCAGTATATGGTGTCACAACTTGCTAGTAAATATCGTAAAGTTGTACTAGGAGGACAAGGAGGGGATGAAATTTTTGGCGGTTATACTCGTTATTTAATCGCTTATTTTGAACAGTGTATTAAAGGAGCAATTGAGGGGACAATGCACTCAGGTAATTTTATTGTCACCTATGAATCAATTATTCCTAATTTAGTTGCACTTAAGAATTACAAACCTCTCCTCAAAAAATTCTGGAGTCAAGGATTATTTGAAGACCTAGATAAAAGATATTTTGAGTTAATTAATCGTAGAGATGGTTTCAATGATGAGATTAATTGGGGTGAATTAAATGATTACTCGCCTTACGAAACTTTCCGAAGTATTTTTAAGGGAAAAAATGTCCAGAAAGAATCTTATTTTGATAGTATGACGCATTTTGACTTTAAAACCTTACTTCCAGCTTTACTACAAGTAGAAGATCGAGTTAGTATGGCGCATGGATTAGAATCTCGTGTTCCTTTCCTTGATCATCCTTTAGTTGAATTAGCAGCAACAATTCCCTCTAATATTAAGTTTAAAGATGGTACAATGAAACAGGTTTTGAAAAATGCTATGTCGTCAGTTTTACCTCCTACTATCCTGGAAAGACAAAATAAAATGGGGTTTCCTGTGCCTTTATCAGAATGGATCAAAGGTGAAGCAAAAGAGTTCATTTATGATATATTATCTTCTAGTAACGCTTTAAATCGCCAACTGATTAATAATCAAAAGGTTTTAAGGCAACTAGAAAATGAACCTAAATTCGGTCGTAAAATTTGGGGCTTACTATCCCTAGAATTATGGCAACAAACTTTTCATGATCAACAAAGTACCTATCAAAAGTTAATTCAAGTGTGAGGTTTATTCAAAGTGAAGATCTTAATTACAGGTGGTGCGGGGTTTATTGGCTCTCATTTAGCTGATCGTTTATTAGCAAAAGGCGATCAAGTTCTAGTCATAGATAACTATTCTACAGGAAGAAGAGATAACTTAAAATCTGATACTAATCTCACAGTGGTTGAAGGTACGATCGCTGATCAGGAATTAGTTAATAAAGTATTTGATGATTTTCAACCCGAACAGGTTGTTCATGCAGCAGCTTCTTACAAAGATCCTAATAACTGGTTAGAAGATAGTTTAACTAATGTGTTAGGAACAGCCAACATTACCCAGGCATCCCAAAGGTTAAATGTCCAAAAGTTAATTTATTTTCAAACAGCCCTTTGTTATGGGTTAAAACCTTTAGAACAACCTATCACTTTGAATCATCCGATTTTATCAGGTGGTAGTAGTTATGCTATTAGTAAAACTGCTGGAGAACAATATATTCAACTCAGCGGTTTAGATTACATTTCTTTTCGGTTAGCTAATGCTTATGGTCCACGTAATTTAAGCGGACCATTACCTACTTTTTATCATCGGTTAACTAATGATAAACCCTGTTTTGTGATGGATACAAGACGAGATTTTATCTATATTCAAGATCTGGTTGATGTGGTTATCAAAGCTTTAGATGGTCAAGGAAATGCTGGGGCTTATCATATTTCTTCTGGGTCTGATTATTCCATTAAAGAACTTTTTGATGCTACAGTTAAAGCATTAGATATTAACCTAAAAGAAGAAGTAGAAGTTCGTCCTCGTAATGTGGATGATGCTTATACAATTTTGTTAGATCCATCGCAAACAAATCAAGATTTCAATTGGCAAATTACTACTCCTTTAGAAACAGGAGTTAAGGCAGCAATTGAATGGTATAAGGAATATGGAATAACTCAAACTTATACTCATTTGAAACTTGGTGAAGAAAAGAAATAAGAATGTAAAATTGAGTTAATTTGTAGGAACATATCTATGTTCCTACAAGACTCTTAAGTAAATAGACAGTCTGTTATTGTTCACATTTTATCTTTAAAGTCCCATGCAAGAATTTACAAATCAAAAAATATTAGTCGTTGGTGGTGCTGGTTTTGTTGGTAGTAACTTAGTTAAAACCTTATTACTGTCAGAGCCTCAAGAAATTATTGTTGTTGATAATTTATTATCAGCAGAAAAGGAAAATTTACCCAAGGATTCAAGAGTTATATTTATAGAGGGTTCAATTACTGATAATAACATTTTAGCTCAACTAAATTCTGATTTAGATTATGTATTCCATTTAGCTACTTATCATGGTAATCAAAGTTCTATTCATGATCCCTTAGCTGATCACGAAAATAATACGTTGACAACCTTAAAGTTATATGAAGCAATAAAGGATTTGATTAATATCAAGAAAGTCGTGTATTCTTCTGCTGGTTGTACTGTTGCTGAAAAAACTTTTGAACAAGCAGAAGCAACTACAGAAGATGCGCCTGTATCATTATACTTAGATAGTCCATATCAAATCTCTAAAATCATTGGAGAATTTTACTCCAATTACTATTTCAAACGTCATAATTTACCTGTTGTTAAGGCTCGTTTTCAAAACGTCTATGGACCAGGAGAAGTTTTAGGGGCTGGACAATGGCGGGGAACACCAGCTACAGTATGGCGCAATGTCATACCTACATTTATATATCGCGCTCTTAGACAAATGCCTTTAACTGTAGAAAATGGTGGAATTGCTACACGAGATTTTATATATGTGGATGATATTGTCCAGGGATTAATATTATGTGCAACAAAAGGAATTGCAGGAGAAACTTATAACTTAGCTAGCGGAGTAGAAACTTCTATTTTAGAACTCGCAAATTTAATTAATGAACTAACATCTAATCCTACACCACTAGATTTTCGTCCTAAACGAGAATGGGATAATTCAGGAAAACGCTTTGGTAGTAGTGAAAAATCTCGAACTCAATTAGGTTTTGAATCTGAAATTGATTTACCCAAAGGATTAATAAATACTATCAACTGGACAAAAAATAATTTCAGCTTTATTGAAAAATGTATCCAAAAGCATCATAATTATATGAATTAATGAAGCATTGAAGACTATACAAACTAAATGAATCTGATGTCAAGAAATCCCCAAAGAATACTAATTTTATATTGGTATCCTGGTCTTAGTAAGATGCGTGCGGCTGTTGAACACCATTTAAAAGCATTAAAATATTCTGGCTTGAGACATGATGTCATTTATTATAATGCCTTGCTTGGTGTTCCTTCTTGGTTAATCTATTTAGATATTGATGTGCTGATTTTGCATAATACTTTTTTGTGCTTACGCCATTCTCGTTTATTTGAGGTTTGGAAATCCCGAATGAAATGGATTAAAAATCTAAATTGTTTGAAAATGGCTATTCCTCAAGATGAATATGATTATGCAGAAATATTAGATGATTGGCTGTATGAGTGGAATATTTCAGTAATTTTTACTAATTTTGATCATGATCAACAAAAAATTCTCTATCCAAAAATGTCTAATAAGGCTGTATTCTATCAGTGCTTGACAGGATATATAGATGATACACTTGCTGAACAGTATGCCCATAAATTAATACCAGTTAAAGATAGAAAATATGATATTGTTTACCGTGCAAGTCATTTACCTTATAAATTTGGTAAACATGGTCAACTTAAACATGAAATCGCAAAAATTGTATATGATAGTGCAGAGAGATTGGGATTAAATTCCAATATATCAACTTTAGATAAAGATACTATATTAGGGGATAAATGGTTTGATTTTTTAGCTTCTGGAAAAACAGTTATAGGTTGTGAAAGTGGTTCAAGTGCATTAGATAGATGTGGTGAAATAAAAAGAAAAATTGACGCTATCCTCCAGCATAATAAGACTATTTCTTTCCAGGAAATTACTGATTTTCTTCCTAGCGATTGGGATAATTATCAATTTTTTGCGATCAGTCCCCGGCATTTTGAGGCAATAATCACTAAAACTTGTCAGATTCTAGTAGAGGGGAATTATAATAATGTTTTAGAACCTAACCGACATTATATTCCTATAAAAAAAGATTTTTCAAATCTTGATGAAGTCATTAGCAAAATAAAAGATGATGAATATTTAACTGAAATCACTGAATTAGCTTATAATGAAATTTACTTGAGTGGACAATATAGTTATAAAACTTTTTCTCTATTAATTGACAATGCTATTTTTAGTCATCAAGTAAAACAGATTAATAAAAGAAATGTTCATAATATGTACTTATTAAAGATATATTTGTTTCTAATAAGAATGAATAATTTATTAGAAAGATTTATTTATTTTATAACAATCGAGTTAATAAAAAAAGGTTACAACTACATCAGAAATTAAGCAATATTTAAAATAACCAATGTGTGGCATTACAGGCATTTGGAATCAAAATCTTCAACCCATCAATAGGGATATCCTCAAATCCTTTACTGATATCATCTCTCATCGCGGACCAGACGATAGCGGTTTTTACTTTGCCGATGATGTTGGCTTGGGTTTAGGCCATCGTCGTCTTGCCATTTTAGACTTATCTGTAGCTGGACATCAACCAATGGCTAGTAAAGATAGAAAAATCTGGTTAGTATTTAATGGTGAAATTTATAATTACCTAGAACTAGCAGCAGAATTAACAAATCATGGTTTCTCTTTTCAAAGTCACTGTGATACAGAAATCATTATTGCAGCTTACCAAACTTGGGGTTTTGATTGTTTAAATCGGTTTAATGGAATGTTTGCTTTTTTGCTGTGGGATGACAGGAAAAAATTACTTTGGGCAGTACGCGATCGCTTTGGTATTAAACCTTTATATATATATCAAAAACCGAATCAATTAATTGCCTTTGCTTCCGAAATTAAACAATTTACCACCCTACCCCAATGGCAAGCAGAAATCAACCCCCAAACAGCATACGATTTTCTTGCCTATGGAATATTTGATCATACCCAACAAACATTATTTCAATCAGTTTGGCAACTAAGGGGAGGGGAATATCTCACACTTTGTTTAGATAAAAATGATGATTATTTTGGGAAAATACAAGTAAAATCTTGGTATCAATTGCCAAATCAATCATTAGGATTAACTCTTGATCAAGCTACAAATACAGTGCAAAACCTATTAAATGATTCTGTAAAACTGCGATTACAAGCAGACGTTACCATTGGTTCATGTCTTTCCGGTGGACTAGACTCTTCCTCTATAGTTTGTTTAGCTGATCAAATTCGCAGAAAGCAAAATACATCCTATCCTTTCCAAACTTTTTCCTCTTGTTTTGATATTCCTCAATGCGATGAACGTCCCTATATTAATTCAGTTGTAGAAAGTAGAAATATTCAACCCCATTACATATTTCCTGACCCATTTGAATTATTCAATTTACTTGATAAAATTACCTGGCATCAAGATGAACCATTTTGTTCTACTAGTATATTTGCCCAATGGTGTCTTTTTCAGGAGGCTAAAAAATCAGGGGTTACAGTCATGTTAGATGGACAAGGATCAGATGAATATTTTGCAGGTTATCATGGATTTTATGGGGCTTTATTTAAATATCTGTTACAGAAAAAGCAGTTAATAAATTTATCAAAAGAAGTCCTATTTTCTTATCGTTATCAAGGTTCTACTAAGTTTCTCAAAAGTGTAGAATCGATTTTACCTCAAACCATCCGTCAAGTAATTAGACAAATTTTAGGCTATCCATCAGCAACCAACTTTCCCTTTTGGATTAATTCAGATAAAATGCGATCGCTAGACATTAACCCCCAAGATCCTTTTAAAATATTAGATAAAACAAATACACCCATTCAAAATTTATCTGCTTTACAACTCGCAAATACTAGCTTACCAATGCTATTACATTGGGAAGATCGCAACTCAATGGCGCATTCAATTGAAGCAAGAGTACCTTTTTTAGACTATCGTATAGTAGAATTTGTCTATGGATTAGATGACAGTCTGAAAATTAAAAATGGTGAAACCAAAACTGTATTGAGATCCGCCATGACAGGCATAATTCCTGATTCTGTCAGAAACAGAAAAGACAAAATGGGTTTTGTTACCCCCGAATATCATTGGATGCGCGAAACATTGTATAATACCTTCGAGTCAGAACTTCAAGAAGCTATTAGCACCCTTGAACTTTGGTTACATCCCCAATTAATTAACCAAATATTTGTAGATATAATTGCAGGTAAACGGTTATTTAATCCTATTATTTGGCGGGTAATTAACTTTAGCCGTTGGGTAAAAGTTTTTAAGGTTAAAGTTCTCTAAATTCATTCAAATACCATATCATAATTTATGAAAATTCTTATTATTTCCACACTCAACTTATCTCATTCTAATGGTGGTACAGTACATTTTACATCTATTTATCAAGAATTTCGCCGTGCTGGACATATTTTAGATGCCATTATTCCTAGCACCAATAACCAAGCAATTGATCAGCAAATAACTGCCAAATATTTTGATAAAGTCACTTTCTCTAGTAATAAATTAAGTAAATTATTACCCATCAGTAAAACTAGTATTAATAGCTTATTACAAATATTTACAGTATTACAGCAAAATCCTAATGATTATGATTGGGTATATTTGCGAAGTAATTTATTATCATTCTTTGTATTATTAGCTTTAAAATTGAGAGGATTTAAAAAAATTGTCAGCGAACATAATGGTTGGTTTGTTGATGAACTTACCATGATGGGAGTTTCTAATTGGCAACAAATTATTATTAAGTATCTACAGATTAGAGATGCTAAATTAGCAACATTAGTAAGAACAGTAGTTCCTAATATTAAACAAAAACTGATAGAAAATGGCATAGATACTCAAAAAATATTTGTCGCTGGTAATGGCACAGATATTAACTTATTTCAGCCTAAAAACCGACAAGAAATACTTAATAAACTCAACTTAAATCCAGAATGTTTTTACTTAGGATTTATTGGTGATCTTGAACCTTGGCAAGGTGTAGAAGTTGCCATTAATGCCATGTCTAAAATTTATGATAAATATCCAGAAACTTGTTTATTATTAATAGGAGGAGGAAGACAACTTAACTATTTGAAAGAAACATATGGTCATTTAGAATATATTAAATTCATGGGAGCAGTTCCCTATCAAGAATCTAACGATTATATTAACTGTTTTGATATAGCCTTATTGCCAAAACAAGGTTTAGATGAGATTGGTTATTCTCCAATTAAACTTTACGCTTATGCTGCTGCTGGTAGAGCAATATTAGCTTCAGATATTAGAGGAATTAAAGAATTAGAACCGAGTAAGTTTTTAGTATTACATCAACCCGGTAATTCTCAAGATTTAGCCGCAAAAGCAATAGAAATGATATCCAACCGAGAAAAATTATCTCAGATGGGTATTATAGCACGTGAATATGCCGAAAAACATTTTTCATGGCAATTAGTCACAGACAAAATTATTCAAGCAATTGAGAATTATGATTTGCAGAAGCAATTAAGCAATGAATCAAAGTAATTTACAGATAGTTTTTTAGGAATTATTAGTTACTTTTAACCACTTATCTGTATAGTAAGTAGAGGAATTTCTCACTATACACAGCAAAAATATAGTTAGGGGGCGTATATGTTAAGAAATATTACACCAGGTACTGCAAGTAGACTGACAATTGTTGATCATCATGAAACCTATGGGAGACATATTTTACAAAGACATATTCAAAAAATAGATATATTAAAATGCCTAGACTTAGGATGTGGTGATGGAGAAGATTTGTTAATCGTTAAACAGCATCATACAAACGCACAATGTATTGGTATAGATTATGGGAGTTGGAATTTTGAAAAATTAATACAAATGGGAATTAATCCTATCTCAGTGAATATAGAGAATCAATCACTTCCTTTTAATGATGAATCCATAGATTTTATTATAGCTAACCAAGTTTTAGAGCATACTAAGGAAATATTTTGGATCAATCACGAAATTTTTAGAACTCTACGAATTGGTGGTTATTTATATTTGGGTGTGCCAAATGTACTATCATTTCATAATCGTCTTCTGGGATTATTTGGAGTTCATCCGACCTCTGCAAAATTAATTTCTGCTCATGTAAGAGTATTTTCTAAAAATGATACAATTAGTTTTTACAAAAATATTGCTGGTAGGTTTACACATATAGAAAAATTCTCAGGTTCCCAATTTTATCCTTTTCCTAAAAAAATCGCTCGTTCCTTATCAAATGTATTACCTTCATTGGCATTCTCGATTTTCTTCCTCATCAGAAAAACTGAAGATTATAAAGCGGAGTTTATTGATTGGTTAATAAAAACACCTCTTGAGACTAACTTTTTCACAGGAGAAAACAATAATTCATCTTTTTAGAAATCAGAAATCACACAACTAAGCTGTTGTGTCTTTAACTTGAATAATTAGTACAAGCAAGATGCTTGTGCTACTGCAACTTGAAATTTAAAGGAGTCATATTGAATATGAAAATTGCTACTATTCTCGGTGCAAGACCACAATTTATTAAAGCATCTGTTGTCAGTGACGCTTTCAAAAATGCTGGAATTAATGAAATAATTATTCATACAGGACAGCATTTTGATCCAAAAATGTCTGATGTCTTTTTTCAAGACTTAGAACTACCTACACCACAATATCATTTGAATATTCATAGCCTTCAACATGGGGCAATGACAGGAAGAATGATGGAAAAAATCGAAGAACTATTAATTTCAGAAAAACCAGATTATGTATGTGTTTATGGTGATACAAATTCCACCATAGCAGGAGCATTAGTAGCAGCAAAATTACATATTCCCATTGCCCATATAGAGGCAGGATTAAGAAGTTATAACCGTCAAATGCCAGAAGAAATTAATCGTATTGTGACAGATCATCTATCTCAATTATTATTTGCCCCCACACCTTTAGCGGTTAATTGCTTACAACAAGAAGGTATTAATCAAGGTGTACACTTGGTTGGAGATGTGATGATGGATTCTGTTTTAAAATATCAGGAAAAAGCCCAAAAAACCTCTGATATTTTAAGTAGATATAACTTGCAAGAAGGAAAATTTTACCTAGCAACAATTCATCGTCCCAGCAATACGGATGACTTTGTACGGTTGCATGCTATTCTGGAGAGTTTTATCAATTTAGATTATCCAGTAGTTTTTCCTGTACATCCGCGTACACTCAGTTGTATTGAAAAAATGAGCTTGAATAATTACTTAAATCACCCTTCTATTCAAGCAATTCCTCCTGTGAGTTATTTGGATATGTTAGTTTTACAAACTGCTTCTAAAGGGGTAGTTACTGATTCAGGTGGTATTCAAAAAGAAGCATATATTTTACAACGTCCTTGTTATACTTTGCGAAATGAAACTGAATGGAAAGAAACTGTAGAATCAGGATGGAATCAACTGGTAACACCAGAAGAAGTAACACAAGCAATATCTAATTTTATTCAACCACTAGAATGGAAATCTCTTTATGGTAATGGTGATGCTGCTTTAGAAATAGCTAATACTTTTTTGACTATTTTTTGATTCAATCTGTTGACTAACCATTTATTTACGAATCAATTTTCCCAACTTTAGAAATTATAGCTCCATGATCTGAATAGCAACTCAAGCAATTTCTGAATTAAACAACTTTACATCCAGATACACGACTTCTTGAAAAGATCGGGTATTTATCCACATATAATTTTATGTTAAATACCCTAAACTAAAAATCAAATATCTCATGAATCTTTTACTTCTTTAACATCCATTGATTGATTATTCTCAGCTATCCTCGACTTAATTAACTCTATATCTAAACTCAACTCAGAAGCGATCGCCTCCACACTTAAACCCAAACGTAACAACAAAGGTATCATCTCTAACTTACCTTCTAACTTACCTTCTAACTTACCTTCTAACTTACCTTCTAACTTACCTTCCGCTTTACCCTCTTCCTTCACATCTTGAAAATACCGTGTTTGCTTCAATTCATCTAGTCCAAACATAGCTTCTAACTCCTGACTACTTAAATAGGGAAACTTGTACACCAGTATCTTATCTACCAATTCTAAAACCTTTTCCTGGATCATTGGTTCTGCTAAAGATACCCGTACTTGTTCTTTCAGTTGAACTACTTTATCCCTGATTTGTTCTTGTTGTGCTAAGCTGTTGTGCATTTAATTTATATAAGGTTAACAGGCAAGATGCCTGTTCCACAAGACTTAAGAATATTAAGATTATACAGTTTAGCTGCATAACAGCTTACTATCAATTCTAGCATTCCTAAACCAACAGAATCACCAGTTTTTTCCCCTAACTCATCTAAGTATATCCGTGACATTCTTCCCGGATGAAATAACTCTTGATACTGAATCGGTTCTGCTGTATCAGTGCTACGATTGGGAAATATCGCCACTGCACACCAATTTTGTTGAGGACGATACAACTTCAAATACAGAAATATCTCCCCAAACAAGTCCCAGTAAAAATTATCACGTTGCTGAAATTGCACCTCTACAAAATAAATCAGTTTATCTTCATCAACAGGTGGGAGAAATAAACCATCAAAACGAAATGATAACTCCTTAATCTCCACTGAATCAAACTTATAACCACTGGCATTTGCTGGAGATTCTCCTAATAATTCAAATAGAACAGTGGGTAAAGTTTGAAATATTTGATAAAAAATTGAGTCTGTTTTCATTAATGGCAAATAGTTTTCGCCTAAACATCAATATCATTAAAATATCATAAATTCTATAGCGTTTCCGACAAGGGAAAAAAGACGTAATTATCAAAAATTGACAAAAAAATCCCCAAAAAAGCCATGATAACAGGGTAGAAAGATTCATAACCAAAAAGGAAATAGCAATAGAAGTTAAAGAAGTATGAGGCAATTTAGTCATGACTCTACCCAGGCTAAATGCACCTTGTTCCTTTTTTCTTACCCTGAAACTCTTTATTTATCAGGCTTTTGGCTTTATTTGGGATTAACTCAATTCACCTAAATATCCAATAACCCGTAACGCTTTTGCAAATCTAATAATTTCATCCTTGCTTCTCCTGCATTATCCGCTAAATCCGCAAATTCCACAAACCTTCTTAACTCTTTTCTTAACAAATTGCGTTCCACCTCTATCGCTTCTCGATCCAAATCGGGTGGTAAAACAATCATATCAAAAATCGTCGCTCTGTCTTTACCAGGATGGGGACGTAAAACCCTACCACGACGCTGAATAAATTGACGAGGATTCCCAGAACTTGATAAAATCACCGCAGTTTGAATAGCGGGAATATCCACACCTTCATCTAAACAACGAATAGCAACTAAACCTTGTAATTCTCCGCTTTCAAATTGTTCTCTTAAAATTTCCCGTTCTTGTAAAGAAGTATGTGCGGTGTAGGTGCTGACTTTGTAACCTAACTCTCCTCCTAAAATTCTCGCTACTTCCTTCAACTGACGCAAAGATGAACGGTGTCCGCTTTCCTGTGAACCATCGCTACAATAAAATAAAGTATGGCTGGTATCCAGACGATTTAACATTAATTCTTTCAAAGCCGTTAATTTATTTTCTGCTGCACCTACTAACCTAGAACGTTTTATTAATAAGGATTTAATATCTTCAATATTTTCAAAATCGTCGATACCCCCTTCTTCTCGTTCTCTATATTGTAGCGATCGCCCTATTCTTTTAGTCAACTTCAAATAATTAATACTTTCAATTTCCGTTAATTCCACTAGAAGAGGATAATATAGATAATGAACTAAAGCACCTTGATTTATGGCATTCTGTAAACTAAACTCCGGTTGTAAAACAGAACCAAAATAATCAAATAAAGACTCCGTACCTCCATCATCAAAATATCTTTCTGGGGTAGCAGACAAAGCAAGACGTAAACCGATATTCCGAGGTAAACTTTCTTCTAACCTGGGTGCGCCTAAATTATGCGCTTCATCACCAATAATTAAAGTTTTAGGTGTAAAATATTTAAGTTGAGATTGCAACCCCTCACTAATTAAAGTCGAGTTAGTGGTGATCACTGTGACGAAATTTTGAGAACCGGAACGCAGATTATATAATTGCATTGAAAGTTGACTTTGCCAAGTGCGTAAATTCTCGAAAGCCAAAATCGGTTGTAAGTTAAATTTCTCACATTCTCTACCCCATTGACTAACCAAATGACGGTAAGGACACACCACCAACAAGACTTGTAAACCTATTTGTTGGTATAATTCACAGGCGATCGCCAAAGCAGTAATCGTTTTCCCACTACCAGTAGCCATTTTTAAAGTCCCTCTGCCATTATTAGCAAACCAGCTAGTAATAGCTTGACGCTGATATCCCCGCATTTGCAAAGATACAGGCATTTTTGGACATCCTGGTAAAGATGACTGAACATGATAACTACCCTGATTTTCCCTAACAAAAGGCAACTTCAGAGAGAAAGCAGGAGGTTTTTGTTTCTTTATTGGCGATCGCGTGAGGTACATAAGGAGTTCAGTAGTTCAGTAGTTCAGTAGTTCAGTAGTTTGGGAGTTCAGGAAGAAGAATTAATATTTTTCCCAGTCACCAGTCACCAGTCACCAGTCCCTAATTATAATTTCTCCACACACCAACCAAAGAACCTTGTACCTGTACTTGCATAGCGGGTACTTCGATAGGTTGATATTTTGGGTTTGCAGGTTTGAGAGTGACAGTATCTTTTTCCAGATAAAAACGTTTTAAAGTTGTACCGTAACCTTCCACCCTAGCGGCAACAATCGTACCATTTTTTAACTGATTGGGTTCGAGTACGGGACGCAAAAACACCACATCACCATCAGCAATTAAATCTTCAATCATGCTATCACCCGTTACCCGCAAAGCATAGCTGCGGGGAGGTAGAGATAAATTAGCCAAGTCTAAATATTCATGTTCCACCGCATCGGTAAAAGGTTCAATTAAACCACCAGCAGCTATAGTTCCTAAAATGGGTACACCTTGCTTAGTCGTCCGCAAAATTCTAATTGTTCGCGCTTTCCCTTCATTCCAGTCAATGTATCCCTTATTACGTAAATGTTCCAAACGACTTTGAATAGGTGCAGGTGACTTGAGATTCATCGCTTGCATCATTTGGCGAATAGATGGCGAATACTGATTAATACGGATATATTCTACCAACCATTCATACAATTCTTGTTGGACTGCTGTTAGTTTTTCCATTGTTTTATCGGGAAGTAATTACAAATGTCCCTAGAGCATTTGTACTACAAAAATCTTCCCTTAACAAGATTGATTTAAATATTTCTCAAGAATAAATCAATATCTTTCTTCAGCACTTGCGACTATTAACCAGTAATTTTAGTGAAATAGAGTTATATTTATCAATTTTTTCCTTAAATTGGTGATTGGTAATTGGTAATTGGTAATTGGTAATTGGTAATTGGTAAAAAACTCTTAACTATCAACTATCAACTATCAACTGTCACCTGTCACCTGTCACTTGTCACCTGTCACCAATCACCATTCTTTCACTTTGCCCCTAAAATACTAGCAAGTAAAGCTTTTTGGGCGTGTAATCTATTTTCTGCCTGATCCCAAACTTTTGATTGAGAACCTTCGATAACTTCATCGGTAATTTCTTCACCACGATGGGCTGGTAGACAGTGTAAAACAATTGCTGCGGGATCGGCAAAACTTAATAATTGTTGAGAAATTTGATAAGGTTGGAAGATAGGAAGACGGTTATCAGCTTCCGATTCTTGTCCCATACTTGCCCAAACATCAGTATAAAGAACCTGTGCGCCTTTAGCTGCTGCGGCTGCATCATGGGTGA
Organism: Sphaerospermopsis sp. LEGE 00249; assembly: GCF_014299995.1. NCBI lineage: Bacteria > Bacillati > Cyanobacteriota > Cyanophyceae > Nostocales > Aphanizomenonaceae > Sphaerospermopsis > Sphaerospermopsis sp. LEGE 00249. The sequence continues at coordinate 57,713 of NZ_JACJUZ010000001.1, forward strand.
GAATAACTTCAGTTTTATGATCAGCGATCGCCCTAGCTTTTTCTACAATTTCCGCATCTGGGGCATATCCTGAAGGAAAAGCTACTCTCACATTCATTCCCATCAAAGCACAACCCAACATGAGAGAATTAGCCACATTATTACCATCCCCCACATAGGTCAGAGTTAAACCTGCCAGAGAGCCAAAACATTCTTGAATAGTTAATAAATCAGCTAAAATCTGACAAGGATGCTCTAAATCTGTCAGAGCATTAATTACCGGAATTTTGGCATAATTAGCAAAAATTTCCAACTCCTGCTGGGCAAAAGTTCTAATAGCGAGGATATCCAAATAACGATCCAATACCCTAGCGGTATCCTGTACAGGTTCACCCCGACTCACTTGGGTAACATTAGGGTTCAGGTCAATAACCTGTCCACCCAGTTGATACATTGCCACAGTAAAACTAACCCTGGTGCGGGTGGAAGCCTTCGAGAATAACAAACCCAAAACCTTGTTACAATGTAACGTTAGCTTTTGTGACTTGAGTAAAGCTGCCATTTCTAAAAGTTCTTGCAGTTCTGGGGAACTCAGATCCGCCAAACCTAATAAATCTCGTCCAATCAATGCTGCCATGCTGATGATTTGTATATTATGGTGATGTTTTCTGTGTCTTCACTCAGCCGCGTCAACAGGAATACAGTCTTAAAACTCTACCAAATTATTGTTACCTGAATCTACTGGATTGTAGTTAGCTTGGTGATACATCAGCAGTTATGGGATTTTGGATTTTGGATAGACTTGACAGTTAACCCAGGTAAAAAACCAGGGAAAAAAATTTTTTCGGAAAACTACTAGACAAATAATTTATTTATGCTATTATTATAAGTCGGTGGGCAATTCAAAAGCTCCAACACGCCAGCATAGCACAGCGGTAGTGCATCCGACTTGTAATCGGAAGGTCGTCAGTTCAATCCTGACTGCTGGCTTTTTTATTTAACTAAACACATACAAAAACTATAGAAACGAATTTAGTGTTTTATTGTTTAACCTGCCTAAATCCAATTTATGTATCATAAAATGCTAACATCATACTTTTTATAGGAAAGCAATATGCAAACAAATCAATCACTATCTTTTCCCAGTATGGGATGTGGAACATGGGCTTGGGGTAATCAACTCCTGTGGGGATATAATGAAAGCATGGATGACCAATTACAACAGGTATTTAATCTTTGTGTGAGTAATGGTGTCACCCTGTTTGATACAGGAGACTCCTATGGTACAGGAAGATTAAATGGACGTAGTGAGTCACTTTTAGGTAAGTTTAGCAAAGAATATCAAGGATTAAATCAAGATCATATTTGTATTGCGACAAAATTAGCAGCTTATCCTTGGAGATGGACAAGAAAATCAATTATTTCTGCTTGTCATGCTTCTGCTAAAAGATTAGGAAAAAACGTTGATTTGGTCCAGATGCACTGGTCTACAGCAAATTACGCACCTTGGCAAGAAGTAGGTTTATTAGATGGTTTAGCTGATTTATATGCACAAGGTTTAGTTAAAGGTGTAGGATTATCTAATTACGGTACAAAAAGATTATTATGGGTACATAAAAGATTCCAGGAAAGGGGAATACCGATTAAAACTTTACAGGTACAATATTCATTATTATCTACCTATCCAGTGACAGAATTAGGTTTAAAAGATGTATGTGATGATTTGGGAATTAAATTAATTGCTTATAGTCCTTTAGCTTTGGGTTTATTAACAGGGAAGTTTTCGGAAAATGGCAAGTTTCCTAAAGGTGCAAGAGGATTTTTATTTAAACAAATCTTACCAGGGATTCAAGGAGTTTTAGGAACTTTAAGAGAAATAGCAAATCAGAGAAATAGAACCATGTCTCAAGTTGCAATTAACTGGTGTATTTGTAAAGGTGCAATTCCTATTCCTGGTGCGAAGAATTTGGAACAAGCACAGCAAAATATAGGTACTTTGGGTTGGTTGTTGAGTGATGGGGAAGTTGCAGAGTTGGATAGTGCTGCTGCTAAGTCTGAAAAGAAGATGGTGCAGAATATTTTTCAGACAAAGTGATCTAATTTTTTCTAGATTCATCTTTGGATTTAATTAAATATTGACTCAGATTATGTAATAATCGTTGGTGTCGTTCTGTGGAAATTAAGCCAATTGATCCAATTATATTGTTACGAGTAATAACTGTTAAGAAACTCAATCTAATTACAGATGAACTAACTAAACCACTAGATTGAAAATCATCATCATCAGATGAAACTATTTCATCAAAATCAGGAATATATTGTTTTAATTGGGTGCTAATTCCACATACCAAAAAATCTTGATACTTTGGCATTTCTCGCAAAATTAAAGCCGGACGGTTTTTTATTTCTCCATTTGCTTGAGGAATAGGAGTTAATATAATATTACCTTCTTTCATAATCTGGGTTATATTCTTTGATTGATTCTAAGGTATATTCTGGTTCATTTTCTGCATAACATTGATTCAAGTTATTTAAAGAAAATTTTTCCCAGTTTTCTGTTTCTTCTGTATTCTTATCTTCTGGTAGAATAGGAATAATAAATACTTTTGTTCCTTCGGGTATAGATACAGGAGAGAGTAATTCTATTTTCCCGTCTTTAACAACTGCTAAATGTCCAGATGTCATTATTTTATATCCTTATTTTATATCCTAGTTTGCAATTTACAAGTTTTCTTGTAATATTATTATATCACCAATTTCTCAACCATGCTAGAAAAATCAAGATTATATTTACCAAAAGTTCCCAAATCTAATTATCAACCCCAAAGTCAAGATACAAACATAGAAGCTGATGTTTACTTATTTAATAGATTAAGAAACCTGACATTAAAACAACGCCTAGAAATGTTTATTTCCCATGAAAAAGGCGTAAAAAAACTATGTCTTGTAGGAATTAAATCACGACATCGAAATTTTACTATCCAAGAAATTCGTGATAAATTTACTTGCGCTGTATTAGGAGAAAAATATACTCCTGAATTTCAACCAAAAGGTATTAATGAAAATATGTGGATTCAAGATTCCATTTCTTTAGCAGGGGAACTACATCAAATATTTGCATCAATTAATATTTCTTACTATGTAAGTGGTGGTGTTGCGAGTTCTAACCACCGAGAACCACGTTCTACTCGTGATTTAGATTTGGTTATAGAAATTAATCAAAATCAAATAGATTTATTAGTAGAAACTTTAGAAGCATCTGGATATTATTGTCCAGCAGGTGCGGTAGAAGATTTGCAACGTGGATATGGTAATATATTGAATATTACTCATCCAGAAACTATCGCCAATGCTGATATTTATATCACAGATAATTCACATTTTGCTATATCACAAATGAATCGGAGAGTGTTAGTAGATGTAGAGGGAATACCTAGTTTTTGGATAGCTTCAGCAGAAGATAATATTTTACACACAACACAAAAGTTGCGCTGGGGTAAGGGAAGTAAATCAGAAAAACAATGGCGTGATGTTTTGGGGATAATCAAGTTACAAGCAGATAATTTGGATTATGGTTATTTAGTAGAATGGGCAGAATTTTTAGATTTGGTTGATGAGTTTAGTGAAGTATTAAATCAAGCTCGAATATGAAGTTATCATTTAGTATAAGTTAAAATCGCTGTTACATTCCCAATAATCTCTCAACCAAAATACTCACATCAGGAAAAGCTAAAGATCGAATTTCACCATTTTTAAAAATTTCTCGACTTTGATAACCTGCATCAGTAGGAACTCTAAAAACAATCAATTCCATATTCCGCAAATTAATTATCCAATATTCGGGAATACCTGCGGAAGCATAAACTTTAGTTTTAACTTCCAAATCTTTACTTAAACTAGAATCTGAATATTCAATTACCCAAAATATATTTTCTGGATAAGGATGATGTTCGCGGTAATCTTTTCCTAAACGTTTAACAATAGCAATATCTGGTTCTGGTTCGGAATTAGTTTCTGGGATAGTAATTGGTTTAGCTTGACGAACTTTTGCTTTTTGTCCAAGTAAATAAATTAAATATTCTCCTGCTTCATCACTAGAATAAGCATGATATTCTCCTTCGGGAGCCATTTCTACTATTTCCCCATTAATTAACTCAACATTACGATCTGCTAAAATACCAGTGGCAATTATTTGATGATAATCTTTAATATTCCATTTTACAGTAGTTACATTCATAGCAGTTCTCCATCTGCTTTATTCCCATTGTAACTTCATTGATGACAAAATTAAATTCCCAGATTAAATTATTAGCTCCAAAATTTGCTAAACTCCAAAATCGGGAAAGATGAAAATATTGGTTATTGGGAGCGATCGCACAGTGATTCAAGGTGAAGGTACAATCAATGTAGAAAATGTCAACCCCCAGGATTATACATGGAAGTTCTGGCCAGTTGTCCCCCTTTATCCCTACGGAAAACGTCGCACTATTCGCAAAGAAGTAGTTAAGGATACTATCTGGATCTTTGATCAGATGCAAGGGGTTTTCTATGTAGTTGTACCCATCCGCATGACGGTGGTAAAGTTAGAAAAAGGCGGTTTATTGGTTTATGCACCTGTCGCACCCACAAAAGAATGTATCCGGTTAGTAAATGAGTTGGTAGCAGAACACGGGGAAGTAAAGTATATAATTTTGCCCACCATCTCAGGAATAGAACATAAAGTATTTGTCGGACCCTTTGCGCGATGCTTTCCCACAGCACAGATATTTGTAGCACCAGAACAATGGAGTTTTCCCGTAAATTTACCTTTAAGTTGGTTGGGTTTACCATCAAACCGGACGCAGATATTACCCGCAGATAGTAGTCAAGTACCGTTTGCTGATGAGTTTGATTATGAGATATTGGGACCCATTGATTTGGGTCCTGGGAAGTTTGCAGAGGTGGCATTTTTCCACAGGCGATCGCACAATCTCTTGCTCACAGATACCATAGTTTCCGTACCCGCAGAACCACCAGCAATAGTTCAACTTGATCCCTATCCGTTGCTGTACCACGCCAAAGATCAAGCATACAATATCATAGCCGATACAGCAGAAAACCGCCGCAAAGGGTGGCAACGTATTACATTATTTGCCTTTTACTTCCGTCCCAGCGTAGTGGATGTACCCAAGTGGAAAGATGTATTTAGAGATGCCTGGAAAGCACCAGAACGCAGCCTAAAAACATATTTTGGCTTTTTCCCCTTCCAATGGCGAAAAGACTGGGAAAGGTCTTATGAAGCATTAAGAGGAGATGGGCGGATATTTGTGGCACCGGTTTTACAGAGTTTAATATTAAATCGCGAACCCCAGGAAACAATAAATTGGGCTGATAAAGTGGCACAATGGGATTTTCAATGGATAATTCCCTGTCATTTTGATGCACCTATTAAAGCGGAACCACAACAATTTAGAAAAGCATTTTCATTTTTAGAAAAATATCCCAGTGGGGGTTTAGTGAATAGTAATAGTTATCCTTTACCGGAGGATGATTTTCAGGTTTTGCGAGATATTGATCAGGGTTTGAATAGGTTTAAAATTGTGCCACCTGCGAGGGAGAAGGTGTAGGATGTCCCCTGACAAATTAATACATTCTATTTTGGAGAGGTCTAATTTAATCAGATTCGGTTTCACTACTAGGTAAAAGCAGACGAATAGCGAGGATCGCAAACCCCACAGCAGCGATCGCCTTTAAAATTCTTGTAGGAAATAACTCTGCAACTGCACCCCCAGCTAATGCTCCTAGTAAACTGGTTAATACTAAAGCACCTGCTGTACCAAAAAATATAGCTTTGCGTGATTGACCTTGACCAGAAAGAGCGATCGCCGCTAACTGACTTTTATCTCCCAACTCAGAGAGAAACACTGTAATAAAGCTTAGTCCTAAAAGATTCCAATCCATAATTTTCTCTATAACAACCAACAACTGAAAATTAACCAACAAACACATCCCAAAACAACATTACAGAAATCAACAGCAACATTACCCCTGCTGATTTTTCCACAGTTTTCGGACTCAGTTTACTCGCAATAAAACCACCAAGCAGCACACCTAATAAACTGGTAGTAACTAAAGCAGTTCCCGAACCCAGAAACACTAACCAAGGTGCATGAGATTCCGCACTCATTAACAACGTTGATAATTGGGTTTTATCACCAATTTCCGCTAAAAATATGGTAATGAAGGTAGTTCCCAACACCATCCATACTGATTGCTGTTTTTTGTTTGCAGGTTGAGCAGTATTTTCTGGTACTGGTGACTGGGTTTCAGGTTCGGTAATGGCTACAGGTCGAGTGTCAACTTTCACGGGTGTTAGTCTTTTCACTAAGTGGTTTTCATATTCTTTTCATTTTCTCATAATGTTGTCATAAATGGCAACTATTCTGAGAAAAAAGTTAAAATCAGAAACCGACAGCTTGATCAAACCGGATCATTTCCAAACTGCGATCGCCATAAATACTTTCAATCTGCTGATGACAACAATCAATCGCAAAATCATTTAGTTCTTCTGCTTCAATACCAAACATATCCTGAAAAGTATCAACTTGGACCCGACAAAAACGCGGACGATCAGCATAAATAGTACATTCTCGCGTTTCGTGGTCAAAATTCACACACCAACCATCCTCACCTACCATACTGAGATAAAGTCCCAGTTCCTCTGGTGAAAGATACTCTTCTAAGTCTGGGCGTTCTGTAGGATCAAGATGACAGCACGCACCACATTGTTTTATACATTGCCAGGTAGCCATAATATACCTCTAGGAGTAGGTGACAGGTGATAGGTGACAGGTGACAGTAGGGAACAGGGAAATGGGGAGGTGGGGGAAGATTAATACCCCAGTCCCCAGTCACCAGTCCCCAGTCACCAATTCCCTGTTTACATTTTTATGTACTTTCCTATAATTTTGTTAAGTAACTTAAAACTTGCTGCCCCTATCCAGATATGATCTAATGCGGGCTTTGCATTTAAGTTATTGAATTTTTTAAAACCGTTTGGAGGAAAAATGGAAGCTTTAGCCAATATTAATTGGGAAGTTGTGTTTCAATTAACCTGTGTAGCATTAATTGTACTTGCAGGACCAGCAGTAATTTTTGTACTCGCGTTTCGCAACGGCGACCTATAATTTAGGTCATGGGTAATGGGTAATGGGTAATTGGTAATGGATAATGGGTAATTGGTAATGGGTAATTGGGAAAAGCTCTTTCCTATCACCAGTCACCAGTCACCAGTCACCAGTCACCTATTCCCTACCAAAGCCTGCATCGCAGCTTGAATAATACCATCATATTGGGGTAAAGATAAATCAACCTGTTTAGCATCTTCACGACTTAACCCTAACAGACCTATTTTATTCTCAGGCTGCATGACTAATACCTTACCTTCACTATTTTTAATTCTTAATTCTGCACCTGCACCATTTTGATAAATACCACAGGTGTATTGACGCTGTTTGTATTCAAACTTTGTCGGTTTAGAAATTTTTGATGTAGTAAATAATTTTTCCACCTGTTGCGGGAGTCTCACCCCAACTAATTCCAGTTCTATATTAGTATTACCATTAAAGCTATTTTCCCGGAGTTTATAAGCAATATCAACTCGTGATGGTAGGGGAAAATAATCACACCAACGCCAAGCGATCGCTTTAATTTCATACCTTTTATTATCAATAGTTTGCGCTAAGGTTAATTTAATGTGACCTTTACCAACTATTTGCTGTTCAATCACTTGTGCGTTAGCAGTCCAAAACACCGGATCAGGGTTTTCAATACCGCAAGGATGAAGAATATTTAACTGTTGGAATAAATCTTGATTGATTTGATAGAGATTTGCTTGAGCATCAATTTTTAGCAAAGGGTTGAGATGTTGAATTTCTAAATATTTATTTGCAAACTCAGTTAAACGTAATCTAAAATCTGCTAAATTATCTGCTGGTAAAGAAAAACCACCTGCGGCTTTATGTCCCCCGTATTTACCGAGTAAATCACGACTATCTTCTAAAGCTTCAAAAACGTTAAATTCAGGTATTCCCCTTGCAGAACCACGAATTACACCTTCACCTTCAAAAGTACCAATAAAAACCGGAACTCCGTAACGTTCAACCAAACGAGAAGCAACAATACCAATTACACCATGATGCCAATTTTCCTTAATAACTACTAAAACCCGATCTTTATGTAAATATTCTACATATAAATCTTCCACTAATGATATTGCTTCCTGTTCAATTTCCTCACACATTTTTTGACGTTCAGAATTGACTTGTTCACACTGCATCGCCCTTTCTAGAGCAATTCCCATATCATCAGTAGTCAGCAATTCTATCACAGTTTGTGGGTTGCCAATTCTGCCAATGGCGTTAATTCTTGGACCCAAACGAAACCCAATATCATCAGGTTTTAAAGATTTTGAATTTTGGATTTTGGATTTCAGATCAGATTTTGAATTACTTTCTGTTTCTCCTTCACTAGCTTGAACTCCAGAAACTTGAATTAAAGCTTGAACACCTGGTAAAGTAGACTTAGATAATAACTTTAAACCACGTTTTACCCAACGACGATTTACACCAGTTAAAGGAGCTAAATCAGCAATAGTTCCTAATGTAAATAAAGCTAACATGGGGTGAACTAAACCTTTTAATTCTCCCATTTGTTGAGCTAAGGACACAGCTAAAATATAAGCTACACCCACACCAGCAACACCCCGATAAGGAGAAGATTCATCTATTAACTTTGGGTTGAGAATAGCATTAGCTGGTGGTAATTCTTTGGGAAGATCATGATGATCTGTAATAATCACTTTTAAACCTAATTCTCTTCCTCTAGCAATAGGTTCAAAAGCTGCAATACCATTATCTACCGTGAGAATTAAACCAACACCTTCACTGTTAAATTCTTCAACAATACGTTTATTAATTCCATAACCTTCGTGCATTCGACTAGGGATAGCATAATCAACATTTGCACCCAAAGCGCGGAGACTTCGCAATAATAAAGCAGTGCTAGTCATCCCATCTGCATCATAGTCACCACAGATAGCAATTTTTTCTTGATTTTTAATAGCACTTTCTAACAATTCTACACTTACCGCTAAATCGGGGAAATCTTCCAAAGGAGAAGGTAAATTTAAACTTTCAGGATTGATAAATTTTTCTGCTGCTTCTGGTGTTTCCATTCCCCGATTAATCAATAACTGACTGATAATAGGGGAAATATTCGTTAAACTAGCTAATTTTGCAGCTAATTCTATATTTGCGGGCGCAATTTGCCAACGTTGGTTAGGTAAACGTTTAATATTTTGGTCATTAGTCATCGGTAATAGGTAATTGGTGATTGTTGATTGGTGATTAGGAATATTTTATAATAAAAGATGCAGACAACACCTAAGATAATATCAATAGATATTACATAATAGATATTACAGATGTTAAAAAAAGATCAATGCCAGTCTGTAAATATCTAGCGTGGAATTGGGCAAACTTTTAATTTGATGCAAAACCTATCTAAATTATGGGTTTAAGCTGATTACTGATTACTGATAGCTGAATGCTTAAAAATTACAGAATAGATTTATCACAACTGTAATTATATCTAAAATTATATCTAAGTTTTTTAAGCTAAATTTTATAATTGATGTTATATCCCTGACTGCAAAAAATCAGGGATATTAATTTTTATGAATTTCTGATAGCAAAATTGAAGTTTAAAATACTTGTACCTTGCCATCATTGAGAATATAAAGAGAGCGATAACCAGGAAACTTATTACTAGGACGCAATTCTAAACGCAAAGTCCCAAAATTTGGTTTAGAAACATTAGCATCTAAAGACCTACCCGTATCATCGCAAAACAACAGAGAAAAATTAGGTTCTGTAGCACTTTCCACATCTACAGTATATTCCTTTCCAGGTGCTAAAGAAATACGTCGCATTTCTGGTAATTGATCTAATGTTAATACTCTAGGCGTGCGGTTAACCACTTGTACACGAAGATATTGACCAGGTTTAAATTGCAGTGGTTTTGGACCGCAATTAGAAGCACAAGTTCCAGCTAATGTAACATGAGAATTATTGCTTGGTGTTAATAATAAAGCAGTAGCAATCAAAGTAGATGATATTAACTTGAACATAATACACTCCTGAAATAATTATGTAAATTTAATTTTTATATTTTATTGTTGGTTGTGGGGTTGCAGATGGAGTTGATGGACTAATGGTCGATTGTGGTTCTCGTTGGATTTTCAACCAATATCCCAGCAAACCAGCTCCTAAAAGCACACCTAAAATAATTAGTAATTGTAGTATAAGTTTAGGTTTGGGAGTTTGTGAAGTTTGTGAAGTTTGTGAGTTTTGTGGAGGTTGTGAATTTTGTGGAGGTACTCTAGAAGGTACTTGTGGTTTTTGTAAAGCTAGTAAAACTGCGTTAGCTGATTGATAACGATCTTGATATTCTAATTGTAATAACTTATCTAGAATTTGCCCTAACTCCAAACTAACAGATTGCTGTAAATGCTTAGGCCATTCTTTCACCCAACTATAACCTTGGGTTTTCCATAAATTCCAAGGATGAACCCCACTCATTAAATGAAAACAACTTACACCTAAACTAAATAAATCACTAGCAGGATAAACTTGTCTATCTTCCATTTGTTCCAAAGACGCATAACCAAAACTTCCAATTACCGTACCTGGACGCATTGTTCCCTGAAGTTGTTTAGATGCACCAAAATCAATCAAGAATAATTTCCCGTCATTCTGACGACGCATAATATTTTCTGGTTTAATATCTCGATGAATGATATTTTGACTATGAACTATTTTGAGAACTGGTAATAGATCAAGTAATAATTCGCGAATTTTTTTATCGTTAAAATTTCCTTTGTTTGCTAACTCAATTAATAAATTCTCTCCATCAATAAATTCTTGAATTAAATACAGACAGTCATTTTCATCAAAATATGCTTGTAGTTGAGGAATTTGGGGATGTTTGAGGTCTTTGAGTCGCCTTGCTTCTTCTGCAAATAGTTCCTTGGCTTTATTTAATGCGTAGGTATTTTGAGTTTGGGGTGCAAATTGCTTAATTACGCACTTTTCGTTTAATTTGTCAATATCTTCCGCTAGATAAGTTTTCCCAAAACCCCCACCACCCAAGGGTTTAATGGGACGATAATGGTTTCTCAGGATGGTTAAAGGAACACCACAGTTAGGACAAAATTTGGTTGTGTTGGTAACTGGAGGATTATGGCAATCTGGATTTAGACAACATATCTGAGACATGGGTGAGTTTTGGTAGATACGTTGAGTTCTATACAAGCATATACCAATTTATTCCTTCCAGTCTCTGACTGGAAATACTGTTAAAAACCCTAAAATCTAGAAAATCCTATCCCGCAACTCCTTCACTCTTGTAAATCCTGATCTGGCTACGCCACGCTATCAGACATCATTTCTATAATAGGATTGATCAGGTGTTATGGGGTTTTAGCAGCATGACAATAGCAGAAAAACTAGAACAGTTAAAAGCCTTATTTGCGGAAATGGATCAGGCATTAATAGCCTATTCCGGGGGAGTTGATAGTACATTAGTTGCTAAGATTGCATTCGATGTGTTAGGCGATCGCGCTTTAGCTGTAACAGCAGTTTCTCCTTCCCTACTACCAGAAGAATTAGCAGACGCAACAGCACAAGCAGCAACTATTGGGATAGCCCATAAAATCGTTCATACCCACGAAATGGAAAATCCCAACTACACATCAAACCCAGTTAACCGCTGCTATTTTTGCAAAAGTGAATTGCACGACACACTCAAGCCCCTAGCTTTAGAGTTAGGATATCCTTATGTGGTAGATGGAGTCAACGCCGATGATTTACATGATTATCGTCCTGGAATCCAAGCCGCAAAAGAACGAGGTGCGCGATCGCCTTTAGCAGAAATAAGTGTCACAAAAGCCGAAGTTCGTCAACTTTCCCAACAACTCGGCCTACCTTGGTGGGATAAACCTGCCCAACCATGTTTAAGCTCTCGCTTTCCCTACGGTGAAGAAATTACCATAGCCAAATTACAGCGAGTTGGTAGAGCAGAAATTTATCTCAGAAATTTAGGATGGGATAACCTACGGGTACGTTCCGAAGGAGACACAGCCAGAATTGAACTACCACCAGAAAAAATAGCAGATTTTGTCTTAAAAACAGATTTACCTACCCTTGTTAGCACATTTCAAAATCTAGGATTTATTTACGTCACTTTAGATTTAGAAGGTTATCGCAGTGGTAAATTAAACCAAGTTTTACAACAAATTCCAGCTACATAAAATCAACAATTGATTGACTGCTATATAAAACCTAGACAAAACTAGACTTTACTTTCTACTTCAACGGGAGCATGGGAGCAGTTATCCCTCAGTAGACTTTCACGCCTTAGCCAGACGCAATTGTGTTCCAATTAAGTTTCTGAAAAAGACTACCACCATCATTGCTTGGTTTTCGCGTCGGCAATAGTCTCAATTCAATACTTGATATCACCGTATTATATATCAAGTAGTTGATTTTTTCCTAAAAATATATTGATTTTTGTCAATACAAGTATAGTTTTGTCTATGAAATTGTCAACTTAGGACTTGCTCTTACTATTCTCTTCCTACTGTCACCAATCACCAGTCACCAATCACCTGCCTCACAATCGTTGAGCGACTATATACTCTATCTTTTGCAGGGCAGACTGCCATACACTATATCCTGCGGGTGACAAATGTAAACCATCTGTGGTCAATTCAGGACGTAAACTACCATCAAAATCTGTAAACCAATTGTGAATATTTAAATAATTAGCCCCCTCTTGACGAGCAATTAAGGCAATTTGGGCATTGATATGACGAATACGACTATTGGCTATTTGAGGGCGGCGAATAGGCAAAATCGACTGCACCATAATTTGACTTTTGGGGTGAGTTTGCCGCAAACTGCGAATAATTCGCCGATGATTGAGTAAAATCGTCTGCTCACTAGCACCCTTGAGCAAATCATTAATCCCAACCATCATATAAATAACTTCTGGCCGTGTCTGGGAAAAGGCTGATAATCTCCTCAAAACTCCAGCGGAACTATCTCCAGATATGCCTTGATTCAACCACAACTTACCAGCAGGTAATTTTTCTTTAGGAAACCACATACTCAAAGAATCACCCACCAAGATACTCAAGCGATTTGTACCTTGACCTTGGGAAATTGCTCTCGCTTCCATCGCTAATAAGCTTTTCCAATCTTGATAACTGACTTTCTCTTTTTTCTCTGACTTCCAATATGACTGTAAATCTTCATCATCTACACGAGTGTAAATTTGCCCAGTTTTCAGGGAAGCTAATCTTAAATAGTACATTTGACTCCCAGATACAGGAGTCCGCTTAGTTTTTTGAGAACTCAAGTTTAAAGATGTTTTTATCGGTGCTGCTGAAAAGTTGTTTGCTAACTCCCCTGACAAAATTTCCACCCTGGGGCTAATTTTCTCAACTCGTACCGGGGAAGTCTCTGATGCTGATACAGCTTGGCTACTAAATTCTGGCAAGGAGTTACTTTTCTGGCGTACTGCTAACTGTGAACTCCCTGGTTTGGATATAGCTTGATTACTGAATTCCGGTAAAGAAATGTCAACTTGATAAGTGACTTTTTCATCTACTCCTGGTAATCGTGAACTTGGATTTAAATCCTCCAAAAATCCAGTATTTTCAGGTGGGAGACTCGACATCTTTGGGAGAGCCGATGTTGGTACTGCCAATCCTGTTAACAAGCCTGCTGCCAACAGATAAGGTTCCTTCATCGTTGTTTCTTTCCTTGTAAGGACTCACTGCTTTTGCTTATGACAGCCATATTTGGCTGAATTCAGGAAAATTCTACTTTCCTTACGCGGTATCAAGATCCCCCATGAGAATGTAGTTTACAACATATAAGTATAAAAAATCACAGATTACAAAATGTTAAAAAAATATTGTTAAATTTTATTCTATATACAATAACGTCGTTTAAAGTGCTAAGATTTATGCGAAGTCATTAATGTTTCCTTTTATTTCCGTGGCTAGAGCTAGTACCGCAATTGGCGTAAGTCCAATCATCAAAGAAAGAGTGCAAACACAGGCACATTCCACACGTTTGACCTTAAAAGAGGTTATTCTCATGGGGATGATGGCAATTGATAAGCTAGACGATCAAGGTCGTCAAGAGTTAGCTGATAAAGTGCATAAAATGCAAGTAGACGGCGAAATATGAATCTATATTGAGAAGTCTAAACTCTAAAGTCTTTAGTGCAGCATAATTGACTGTTTTGAGGACAATAGAACAACCACGACTGATCAAAAATTGATTCTTAGCCAAGTCAAAAGCAAATTCTCCCGTCCATCAACCTCATTCAATTCCAAAGATACCCAGTGGTGTTGTTGAGTCATATCAACAAAACCCGTTCTTTTGGAAAAAGCGAAGGGGTCTAAAAATAGATCCCCTTCATCGGTTAACAACTTAATAAAGAACTCAGCGAAACTCTGAGGATAACCAACTGGATTGATTTTAATTACCGCTGGTTTACAAACAAAAAGTAAATCAGCACTACCAAATCCAAATTGACAATTTATAGCAAATTCGGCTAGATTGCCCTTTGGTTTGGTTATCCTTTGATTATTTCCCTGATATCTTGTGTCCATCGGGACGAATATCGGTTTTATAGCACTTTTTGAGTCAATTTCATGTACTCTCGCTATAAAGCGATAAAATACACCAACATCTTATGTTGAGTACGGGGGTTTCTAGATCCCCGAATCAAAATTTTTTTACAATAGATATAGATATAGTTTTTCGTGGTGATAGTTGATAGTTGATAGTTGACAGTTAACAGTTGGTGGTTGACAGTTGGTGGTTGAGAGTTGATAGGGAATCATAAAATTGATTACCCAATCACCAATCATCAATCACCAGTCACCAGTCCCCAGTCCCTAATATCGACTGAAAACCAAAAATCCTACCTGAAATAACCCGACAACAAAACCTAAAATACCGCCTAAAGTCACAATTGCCTGTAATTCATTCTTGACAATTCCTTCAATTGCTGCTTCTAAATCAGCAGGTGAAGTTGATTTTACTCGGTCAACAATCACTTGATCTATAGATAAAATGGGAATTACCTGGGCGACAATTGCTTCTAAATCTTTTTCTAAATACTTTTCTAAAATTAAAGCTAACTCTTGAGACACTACTTCTAAGGAAGTATTAACCACTGGTGAATTTCGCAAACGATTTAACAGCAAGACAGCAATATTTTCCCAGTCCGCTGATTCAGTTAATTCTTGTAACAAATTGCTACCACTCTTTTGTAAGTAATGGCGTACACTTTCCCTAGTGGTTTTTCTGAGTTGACGAACTGTACCAACGGGTAAATTTTGTAAAGATAAATCTTGGAATAATTTTTTGAGGCGATCGCGCATTTGCAAATCTTGGATTAATTCTTCTAATCGTTTATTTGTAGCCTCTTTTTCATCTAAACAAAAAGTCCTTAACCGGGTCAGAGTATTACGTAAACCAAATAAATTAGCGACTACCCAATAAGTACCGCTGGTTTTTTCACGAAAGCTATCATCAATAGTTTGAATAGTCCTATCTGTTAAAAAATCAACTATTGCCTGTCTTAAAACATCCGATGGTAAAACAACTTGCAACAACCAATCAGCTAACCGTGTAGATTGTTCTTCACTGAGTTGAAATTCCAGTAATACCTGGTCAAAAATTTGGTTGATTTGCGCTTCTAAAAAATTTTCCTGTCTGGCCAAAACCTTCAGGAGACGGGGTAAAGACTCTCCCAGCAAATCCCGTAAAATTCCCGCCACAATTTTGGCACTTTTCTGGTTTTTATCACCTTGAATTTGCTCCAGCGCCAACTTCAATAACCAGAGAATCGCACCTTGTACCCGTTCTGTTTGTAAGAGACGCTTCGCCAGCTTTTGCAATTCTTCTGGCGTTAACAGCGATCCCATAATGGTATTAGAAATATTTTTTGCCAACCGCTCCTGATTGCGGGGAATCAACCCAGGAGTAAAAGGCACTCTGCGCCCCAGAATATAAATAGCTCGATAGGGGCGAAATAGCATTTTGATGGCTATATCATTGGTGAAATAGCCGATAATTCCACCCAGAATTGGGGGTGATACATAAAGCCAAAGATGTGACCAATCCACAGGATTTTGGATTAGGGAAAGAGGACAGGTGACAGGTGACAGGTGACAGGTGACAGGTGACAGTTATCGAGGTTGACTGTTCACTGTTCACTGTTTCCTGACTCCCAACTAGCAACTTAACATTAGTTAGTAATTACAAATTATCAATTATCAATTATCAATTATCAATTACCAACACTCCCATCATACCGTTAGAAATGGGGTAATGTGTGGCGTTGACAAAACCTACTTTTTGTGATAGGGCTACTTGCTCTTTACCAATGGGGAAACGGTCTAAACTGGGACTAATATAAGCGTATTCTTCTTTAACACCTAAATTAGTTGCCAGGGGAACGACCAGGTTATCTAAATACCACTGCTGAAAAGCGCGGAATGTTTCGTTGTTAGGGCGATGAAAATCTAAAATTGCTGCTTTTCCACCAGGTTTGAGAACGCGATATATTTCTTGGAGACTGCGGGGAATATCTTTCACGTTTCTTAAACCATAGCCCATGGTGATGGCATCAAATTGATGGTCGTCAAAGGGTAAATTAAGAACATCAGCTTCTATCCAAGTGATAGGAGGTTGGGGGTAATGGCTTTGGCAACGTTCTTTGGCAGTTGTGAGTAAGTTACAGGAAAAGTCTACACCATAAACTTTTCCCGTCATTCCTGCGCGTCGTGCCAATCTAAAGGTTAAATCACCACTACCACAGCATAAATCTAAACAGGTATCTCCGGGTTTAGCTCCACTCCATTTAACGGTCATTTCTTTCCATATCCGGTGTTGTCCCAAACTTAACCAATCGTTTAATTGATCATAAACTGGGGCAATACGGTCAAAAATGTTACGAATTTCGTTGTTTATGGGTGCTTGGTAGTTGGTCATCCGATTTTAGATTTTAGATTTTAGATTTTGGATTCATAAAAGACTTTTGTTGCTGTCACCAGTCCCCAATCACCAGTCCCCAGTCACCAGTCACCTGCTGCAACTACTAGAAAGAGCGATCGCCACTAATTGCACTGACAGATGAATGAGGTTAAGTTCATCTTCCCTTAAATTACAAGGTTTTTGCCACTGGAGCGATAATACTCCTAACATCTGCTGAGGATAAATAATTGGGATAATTAAATGTGCTTGGACTCCAGCAGCTTGGTAATGAGTAAGAGTATTGAGATTAGGGTCTTTAGGGATATTTAAACAAGATTGGATTTGAGCAGTGGCGATCGCTGCTTTGGCGAGTGGATCTTCACAGAGCCAATTTTCAACTCCTCCTGTCACACTGTAAGCTCCCTGGGTTGCTACCAGAGTATTTTCTTCTATAAGTTGTACAATACAACCATCAGCAGCAAAAGTTTCACTAAAGGCTTTAGCAATGGAAGTTAAAATTTCCTCTATGCTAGAAGCAGCTTGGGTGACTTCCACCAGCACAGTCAACAACTGCATTTGTGCATTAGCGCGACGCAGTTCTTCTGTTCGATGTTTCAGTAAATCATAAGTTGCTGCTGCTCTTTGGACTACTTCCTTGAGTTCTCCAGAGTCCCAAGGTTTGGTAATGTATTTGAAAACTTGACCACTATTAATTGCTTCTACAAGGTCTTCAATATCTGTAAACCCAGTGAGGATAATTCTCACGGTATCGGGAAATTGTGGTAAAGTCCGGCTCAGAAATTCAGTTCCTTTCATTTCTGGCATTCGCTGATCGGAGATAATGACTGCTACTTCTCCTTCTTGTTCGAGCAATTGCAAAGCATTTACACCACTGTCAGCTTTGAGGACGTTAAAATCACGACGAAAGGTACGATAAAGTAGATCCAGATTATCTGGTTCATCATCCACTACCAGGATTTTGAGTTTTTTTGCACGTTCACGACTACTGAATTGAGAGCGCACTTGCTCAATTTCGAGATTTGTGTTATCCATAAATTTCTTTATATGTTCTTCACAATTTTGTTATATTCCATACACAGCAGAGTTGAAAATCCTGATTTTTAGCAATTCAACATCAACCAAGCTGTGAAACAAACAACCTCAATTTAAAATCCAAAATCCATAATCTAAAATTCGCACATTTAAGGGATAATTAAGAGCTTAATTACTAATCACCATATTAAATTGAAGTTTGCTCTTCCGATTATGACTGAACTACCATCCAACACACCAGATACAGGGAATGCTGCTAATGATACAGCACAAGAATTATTAGTAAAATTGAGACAAAAACAAGGTAACTGGGTGGAATGGGGAGTAGCGATCGCCTACCTCCAAAAAAACGGTTACAATCCCCAAGAAATCTTTGAGTCCACTGGATTTGAGCCAATCCAACAAAATCAGGTGATTGTTGGCGCTCAAGTTTACAGTTCTTTAGAAAAGTTTGGTGCATCGGAAGCAACACGGGCATACTACGGTACAAGAGCTAGTGATATTCTTTATGAACTGCGCTTACTGACTCAAGAAGACCGAGCCGCAGCGGCTGATTTGATTTTTTTACATAAACTTGATGTAGACGAAGCGCGGGAAGTTGCTAAAGCAATCAAAGATTTTTCTCGCTTTTCTACCCCACCACAAGGTTTTACGAACGATCCAGGGGATGCAGTCGCTTATCAAGCTTGGAAATTAGCCAGACAGAACTCGGATTTACAAGAGCGATCGCGCTTAATTGCTAAGGGTTTGCGTTTTGTTCACTCGCCCACAGCTAGGAAACAAATCGAACAACTATTAACTGATTTTACCGTAGTTCCCCAACGTCCCGCCCCCATTCTACCCTTTTTCCGGTTAGAGTCAGATGAAGAACTACCCCGGCTTGTACCTGTAGTGGGTGAATTACCATTGACACCACAAGCTGTAAAAGCTGTACCAATAGTTACAGAAATTGAACCATTTAAAATTGTCAAATTCGCAGGGGAACAAGCTTGGGTAGCATTACCTGGTTGGCAAGTTTTACGATCTGCGGAAGATCCAGTAGTCATTATTGCTAGTAGCGATATTTTCCCTAACCCAAATCAAACGAAAATAGAACCTGTTTTAGTTGTGATAGATCGCAATCAAAGAGATTGGGATGCTTCTAGTTATTTTGCCTTTGATAATTCTGGAGAAGTTGATTTTCAATGGTTTGAAACTGCACCAGAAAATACTTTGTTAGGTAAAGTTATTATCATTTTACGTCCTAAGAAAGTTCTCGATGAAGAATTTACCAAAGATGCTTGGCAAATTGATGAGTAAAAATTGATAATTGATAATTGGGGACTGGGGAATGGTGATTGGTGATTGGTGATTGGGTAATCAATTTTATGATTCCCTATCAACTATCAACTATCAACTATCACCAATTATGAACTATAAATTATGAATTATGAATTACATATCATCTATCAACCAATTAAGAGAAAAGATTAACAAAATTCATGAAAGTTTGCGATCTGGACAAACACAAATGGCAGACTGGGAAACAGGACCTTTAGCTGTATCTGCTGTTCCGGGTGCTGGTAAGTCTACGGGGATGGCCGCTGCTGCTGCAATTGCTATAGCACGTCAATATAAGCATTGTGTGAATAATGATCAAAATTATCGCCGTCAGTTGGTAGTTGTTACTTTTACCCGTTCTGCTGCTGCTAACCTAAAATTAAAAATCCGCGACAAGTTAAAAGAATTATCCTTACCACAAACTGGCTTTGTTGTTTATACCCTACACGGTTTAGCCTTAAATATTGCCAGTCGTCATCCTGAGTTATCAGGTTTACAGTTAGATGAAGTCAAATTAATTACTCCTAATCAAAGTCATCGCTTTATTAGACTAGCAGTGGAACAATGGATAAATAACCATCCTGCCCTATATCGCCGCTTGTTAGAAGGTCAGCAATTTGACGGAGAAGAAACAGAAAAATTGCGTCGTCAGTCAGTGCTGAGAACGGAAGTATTACCAGATTTAGCTTATACCGTGATTCATGAAGCTAAAAGCTCGGGAATATTACCGGAAAAACTTTATTTATGGAGTGAAAAAAGTCAAGATTCTTATCAAATTTTACGTATTGCTGCGGGACTGTATGAACAATATCAAAAAATCATGAAATTACAGGATTTCATTGACTATGATGATATGATTTTAGGAGCATTACAGGTATTACAAAATAAGAGCGCCTTACAGGTTGAAAAAAATAAAATTTTCGCAGTTTTTGAAGATGAATCCCAAGATTCTAGTCAACTACAAACGCAACTTTTAGAAATATTGGCAAGTGAGGAAGATGAAACTGGAGATAAAAATAATGTAAATAAATCAACATTGAATTTAGTTAGAGTTGGTGATCCTAACCAAGCGATTAATTCAACTTTTACCCCTGCTGATCCGATTTATTTTCGTGAATTTTGTCAGACTTGTAATATTGATAAACGACTAGCAACAATGAATCAAGCAGGGCGTAGTAGCAGAATTATTATTGATGCTGCTAATTTTGCTTTAGAATGGGTAAATAGTCATTGGTTAGCCACAAATAAAAACAGACAAACACCATTTTTAGATCAAAAAATTGAGGCTGTTAATTTTGATGATCCTCAACCAGATGCGAATCCCGCACCAGTGGGAAAAGGGTTAGAATTATATAGTCCTCGTGACATTTATCATACAGTTGAGTTAATTTCTCAGAGAGTTGTAGAGTTATTTAATGAAAATTCCCAAGCTCGTGCGGCGGTATTAGTGCGAGAAAATCGCCAAGGTAGATGGTTAGCAGCAGCTTTAGAACCGATATGTAAAGAACATAAAATTAAACTTTATGATGTGGGAGAACAAGAAAGGCGTTCTCATGTACCTCAAGAGATTTTATCATTATTGCAATTTTGCGATCGCCCCCATTCTCCTGATTATTTAAAAGCTACCTTAGATGTTTTAGTACAACGTCAATTAATTCCCACCCAAGATATTAACACCCTTGCTATTTTACCAGAAGAATTTTTATATCCTGGACCATTAGCAACTCCCCAAACAGAAACAGTACAAAAAGCTGCTCATTTATGTCGAAGTTTACTTCGCGCTCGTTTAGAATTACCACTTTATCAAATCATTTCTTTTTTAGCTTTAACATTAAAATATGATCAAGCAGAATTAGCCACAGCAGACAAACTTGCAGAACGAGTAAACCTGCAAATGTTTGGTAATAATTCAATGGGTGCAATGCTTTCTGCTTTAAGTGAAATTGTCAATTCTGAACGATTTGAGCCAGTAGATACAGACAATTTAGAAGAACAATATACCAAAAAAGGACAACTAACAATTATCACTATGCACAAAGCCAAAGGGCTAGACTGGGATTATGTATTTTTGCCTTTTTTACATGAAAATTTAATTCCTGGAAGTTTTTGGGTTCTTCCCCAAAGTCAATTTTTAGGTGATTTTACATTATCAGAAGTAGCACGCGCCCAAATTCGTGCAGCACTCCATCACAAAGGAGAAAATATATCCCAAATACCATCTCAAATACCTCATGTTAGTCAAGCTTGGGAAGATGCAAAATATCTGAAAATGGCGGAAGAATATCGTTTACTTTAT
Source organism: Sphaerospermopsis sp. LEGE 00249 (assembly GCF_014299995.1). Taxonomy (NCBI): domain Bacteria; kingdom Bacillati; phylum Cyanobacteriota; class Cyanophyceae; order Nostocales; family Aphanizomenonaceae; genus Sphaerospermopsis; species Sphaerospermopsis sp. LEGE 00249. The sequence goes on from NZ_JACJUZ010000001.1 coordinate 79,460, forward strand.
GTGGCTATGACTAGGGCTAAAAAGTTGTTATGGATGTCTGCGGCTCAACAAGCACCCTTTACATGGAGTAAACCGAATAATTTACAAGCTTCTGCACCTTGTCCTGTATTTGCAGCTTTAAAACGTCAGTTTTCTGAAAATGTGATGAATTTAGCTGTATTAACTGCGGGAAACTAAACATTTGTAACCAACCACTCCAGGCACAGAGTACACAGAGAAAAGAAAAAATGTTAACTGCACTGGGTGGGAATATGGGGAACAAAATTAAACTAAAAATAGTAAATAACTTGGTATATCTTGTCAATAATTAGGTAGCAAACACATTATGTTACTTTCTCATCTAAAGAATAACGGTAAGTTATCGAAAGCAATTGTTTTAACTTTGGCTTTAAGCAGTCTGCTGGCCTGTGGAGTTGATATTAGTAATAATCATACATCTGGAGCTATTCCTAGCGGAGAACAAATACAAATAGCCCAAAATACGTTACCTAGAAATATTTCTGAGGCGGTGTTAAGAGATGCTTCTGTGCGTTCTAGGGTACAAGTATCTGATTTGAAAATTTCTCAGGTGACTCAGACTACTTTTAGTAACCGTTGTATTTTTGAGTTTAAAAAGGGTTGCACTAAAGAATATAAACCAATTCAGGGTTGGGTTGTAGTTGTGCAGGTAAAAGAGCAATCTTGGACTTATCATGTTAGTCAATCTTCGCAAATTGTGATTGAGCCAAATATTAATTTTTTTAATGCTTCTCAATTGCCAAGGAATATTGCTAGTAAGGTTTTAAATGATGTGGCTAATCGTTCTGGTGTAAACAGAAATTCTCTGAGCATTTATAGTTCCACATCTAAAATTTTTAGTAATTCTTGTGTGTTTAATTTTGGTGAAGTCTGTGCTGAAATTTATCAACCTGTAGAAGGTTGGGTTGTAGTTGTGAAGGTAAAAGAAGAGTCTTGGACTTATCATGTCAATAAGTCTGGTTCGCAAATTGTCATTGATCAGAAAATTAAAGCTAATGAGGGTTCTCCACTACCAGAAAAAATTGCGGAAAAAGTTTTGAATGATGCTTATCAACGTTCTCGGTTACAAACTATAGGTATCAGGATTACTCGTACTGTGCAAAAAACTTTTAGTAATTCCTGTGTGTTTAATTTTGGTGAAATCTGTACTCAACAATATGATCCTGTTGAGGGTTGGGCAGTGGTTCTCAAAGTGAACAATCAATTTTGGACTTATCATGTAGATCGTACAGGTTCACGCATTGTTTTAGATCCCAAGGTGATAGGTGACAGGGGACTGGTGACAGGTGATAGGTGACAGGGGACTGGTGACAGGGGACTGGTGACAGGTGACAGGTGACTGGTGACTGGTGACTGGTGACTGGTGACTGGGTAGGAGTTTTCCCAATTCCCAATTCCCTGTTCCCTCTGATAACTGCTGTAATTATTGACAAATGTTGGTTAATTTGAGTTTTATTGGTATATAATTGTAGATTGTGTTGATTCCAAGCCATCCCATGCCTAAACTCAAGACTCGCAAGGCAGCAGCGAAAAGATTCCGCGCCACTGGTAGCGGTAAAATCGTGCGCCGTAAACCTTTCAAAAATCACTTGTTAGAGCATAAGTCCTCTAGCAAAAAGAACAATTTGTCTAAAATGGCAGTTGTTCATGAACGCGACGAAGAAAACGTGCGTTTAATGCTTCCTTATTTGTAAATCCTTCAGGTACTGTAAAAAATGACTCGTGTAAAACGCGGTAATGTCGCTCGTAAACGCCGCAATAAAATTCTCAAATTAGCTAAGGGTTTTCGTGGTTCTCACTCTACTCTGTTTAGAACCGCTAACCAACAGGTGATGAAGGCGCTTCGCAGTGCGTACCGCGATCGCAAAAAGAAAAAGCGCGATTTTCGTCGTCTGTGGATCACCCGTATTAATGCGGCTTCTAGACAACATGGTTTGAGCTATAGCCAGTTAATTGGTAATCTGAAAAAAGCTAATGTTGACCTAAACCGTAAAATGTTGGCACAGTTGGCAGTTCTTGATCCTGCAAGCTTCGCTAAAGTGGCTGAACTGGCAAACTCTGCCAAAGGATAAAGGTGGCAACGGATGAATAACGGATGTAACAGATAAATTCTGCTGAAAATTCAAAATTAAACAGAATTAAACAAAATTAAACGTTTTGTGAAAAGTTGTTAAACGTTTTGAAAAGTTAATAGCAGTGTTTCGTAAAAAAGCCAAGGTCAATTATGAATCAGTTACATCTGGTATTATCCGCTACCTTTATGATCATTTGTTGCCTGTTCTATGGGGAGATAGATTTGGTTGCTTCTGCGGCGACTATGGCAGAAATTCAGCAACGAGGCTATTTAACTGTGGCGGTTAAGGATAACATCCGTCCTTTGGGATTTAGAGATAAAAAGGGCAATTTACAAGGGTTAGAGATTGATTTAGCCAAGCGTTTGGCTAGTGATTTGTTAGGTAAACCGGATGCGGTGAAATTGCAACCTGTAGCTAATAGCGATCGCTTACCTGCTGTTTTTGATCATCAAGTTGATATGGCGATCGCCAGAGTTACCGCCACTGAATCACGCTCCCGCATAGTTAGCTTCAGTGTTCCTTACTATTATGATGGTACAGCAATAGTTACAAAAAATACCGCTATCAAAAAACTTCAGGATTTAGCAAAACGTAAAATTGCTGTACTCAATCACTCCAGCACTATCTCATACATAAAATACTTTATACCTAATGCTGAATTAGTCGGTGTTAATTCCTACGCCCAGGGAAGAGAGCAGATAGAAAGCGGTAAAGTGGATGCTTTGGCGGCTGATGTCAGCGTTTTAAGTGGTTGGGTACAAGAATATCCCCAATATCAAATATTGCCAACCAAACTATCAACAGAACCATTATCTGTAGTCATGCCCAAAGGATTGCAGTACGATGAATTAAGGCGAGGAATAAATGAAGCGATCGCTCGTTACACAACCACAGGTTGGCTCAAAGAACGAACAAACTATTGGAGACTAGAATAATTGATAATTGATAATTGATAATTGATAAGGGAGAAATTTTTATTGTTAATTCTTAATTTATTTATTTTCTCATTTTCCCAGAAAGTTGATAATAGATAGAGAAAGCAAGTTTAATATTTGTATTTGCAACCAATGGATAACAATCTAGTAATCATTTATCTTTCAGTTTTCGTCGGGTTGCTCCTATTTGCGGGAGTGAGTGTTTTTCGTCAGATTTTCAAAACTCGTAAACTTGAAAATTCTCTTTCTCAGTTGAAAACCAAATTGACAAAAGAAAAAGGTACTGCACAAGAATATTACGAATTAGCTAGTATTTATTCTGAAAAAAAAGTTTTTACCCAGGCAATACCCCTATTTCAAAAAGCTATCAAAGCCGCCGAAGAAGAGGGAGAAGAAGATATAGCCCCAGTTTACAATGGTTTGGGATATGTTTATTTTTCCCAAGAACAATATGACTTAGCAATTCGGCAGTACAAAGAAGCTCTGAAATTGAAACCTGATTATGTAACAGCCTTAAATAATCTTGGCCACGCTTACGAGAAGAAAAAATTAATGGCTCAAGCATTGGAAATGTATGAAGCAGCACTAAAATTTTCACCCAATAACGCCATAGCTAAACGTCGTGCCGAATCTTTGCGGAGATTAGTTTCTGCATAATATGACAGGTGACAGGTGACGGGTGACAGGTGACAGGTGATATATTTCTGTAGGGGTTTAGCATTGCTAAACCCTTACTATGTATGATTTTTTTATTGCTTTTTAATATTAATTACACTGTTTTTCAGTAAGAGTTTTGAAATCAATAGATATTCACTAACTCTACTTAGGGTTTGCTGAATAAACCTAAAACCTTGATATATCAAAGGTTAGAGGCTGATAAACACAGAAATTAGTGCAAGGGTTTTGAAGGGTATACCGGAAAAAGTGTGCATTTTTTGGGATTTCAAGAGATGGCAAAGAAATTTTCAAATCTCCTCCTGACTCCTGACTCCTGACTCCTGACTCCTATGCCCTCACGGAAAGACTTTCTCAGCAACCCCTACTTAGTTATCAAACAGTATGTTTTTCAATCTCCATCATTTTCGGCTATTTACAGAAACAACTTATACCTACTACCAAAAGATTTTAAAATTGGCGATCGCCCTAAGCATCTTAATTTTGACCAATTTGTTATTTCCTAATATTACATTTGCTCAAGAATTAAATCAAAAATCATTTATTACCCATCCCCTCAACCCCTTAACAGAAACAGAAATTACCACAGCAGTGGAAGTATTAAAACGGGAAAAACGATTAAGCGAAAAAGCATTTTTTTCCATGATTACATTACAAGAACCAGATAAAAAACAAGTCTTGAATTTTCAACCTGGGCAAAAATTTACCCGCCGTGTTTTTTTGCAAGTTTATGACAGGGAACACAATAAAACTTTTACAGCAACAGTTGATTTAATAACCAAAACCTTAACTAACTGGGAAGAAATACCTCATGTTCAACCTGCAATTTTACCCGCAGATGATCAAATAGCCAGAGAAGTTGTGAAATCTGATCCGCGCTGGCAACAAGCAATGGAAAAACGAGGAATTAAAGATTTTAACCAAATACAAATAAGTTGTTGGGGAGCAGGGATATTAACTCCATCAGAAGCAAAAAATGGTCATAGAATTTGCCGTGCCTTATCCTATTATCAAGGTAAACATTGGAATTATTTCTCACGCCCCATCGAAGGTGTTTTAGTCACTGTTGATTTAAATAAAGAAGAAGTTTCTAGTTTTGTAGATCATGGTGTAGTTCCTATTTCCCAAGAAAACTGGGACTATGATATTAAAGCTTTCAATAAATTAACACCACCACCTAAACCTTTAAAAATCATTCAACCAGAAGGTACAACATTCAAAATTCAAGGTAATGAAATTACTTGGCAAGGTTGGCAATTTCGTTATTTAATGCACCCCCGTGAAGGCTTGGTTTTGTATCTTGTTAAATATAACGATGGCGAAAAAATCAGACCTGTTTTATATCGTGGAAGTCTTTCAGAAATGGCAGTTCCTTACGGTGATCCAAATCCAAATTGGTCATTTCGTAACGCCTTTGATGTGGGAGAATACAATATTGGTTTATTAGCAAATCAACTAAAATTAGGTCAAGAAATTCCTGAAAATGGAGTTTTATTAAATGCCACTTTTGCTAATGGTGAAGGTGAACCTTATACTATGCCGGGAGTCATAGGTATTTATGAAAGAGATAACGGCGTACTTTGGAAACATTTTGATTTTAACAGTCAAAAAAATTATGTCCGTCGTAATCGTGAATTAGTCATGAAAATGATTACAACAGTTGACAATTATGATTATACTTTAAATTGGATATTTCACCAAGATGGAACTTTAGAAATAGAAAATGAATTATCGGGAATTGTGTTAGCTCAAGGCACATCTGACGAAAAACAATCTAGCAATTATTTGGGAAGATTATTAGCTAAAAATATCTTTGGTGTCAATCATCAGCACTTTTTCAATTATCGCTTAGATTTAGATGTTGATGGGCAAAATAATAATGTTATGGAAATGAATGTTAATGCTTTACCTATCAGTGAACAAAATCCTTTAGGAAATGCCATTACAGTTGAAGATACATTATTAAAAACCGAAACAGAAGCAGTGCGTGATGCAGATATTAAACATAGTCGAGAATGGATGATTACCAGTGCAGATAAAAAGAATCATTTAGGGGTTGCACCTGCATATATATTAATACCAGGAGCAAATACAATTTTGTATGCAGTAGAAGGTGCAAAAATACGAAAAAAAGCTGGTTTTGCAACTCATCATTTTTGGGTAACAAAATATAAAACCGATGAAATGTATGCAGGTGGTGATTATCCAAATCAAACATCACTCGGAGAAGGTTTACCGAAATATATTGCTGATAATGAATCTTTGGAAAATGAAGATATTGTTGTGTGGTACACAATGGGTATGACTCATGTTCCTCGTCCAGAAGATTGGCCTGTAATGCCACGACATCAAGTAAGTTTTAAACTGATGCCAAGGGGATTTTTTAAAAGAAATCCAGCGATTAATTTAGGTGAATAAATCATTTCATCTCGATCTATTTTCTCGTTACCTGTCTCTGACAAGTAATGAAATATATGAGGTTCTGCCTCAATAGACATTTGATGAAAATGAATGTAAGGACAATTCATGAATTGTCCCTACAAGGGTTTCAGGCTACACATATTTAAATTCGGTCGATGTCTAATAGACAAATCGCTAGAGAAATTATTTGATCTGTAAACTTGCAATGTGAGTGTTAATTAGCCTACGATATATCAAACACGCGCAGTTTTGAAAACAGGATAGCTAAAAACTAATGAACTTTCCAGATATTAATATTCCCGGTGATGGACAACTTCACGCCCGCTTAACCACTTCCTTGGGTGAAATTGTGGTTAAATTGGAGGAAGATAGAACCCCCAATACTGTTAAAAATTTTGTCGGTTTAGCTACCGGAAACATTGACTGGAAAGATCCTAAAACCGGTGCATCTATGCTTGGTACTCCCGCTTATGATGGCGTTCGCTTTCACCGTGTCATTCCCGATTTTATGATTCAATGCGGTGATCCTTTAAGTCGTTATCCTGATATGTCTCATCGTTGGGGTACTGGTGGACCAGGATATAGATTTGAGGATGAGTTTCATCCTGAATTGAAGCATGATGAACCAGGTATTTTGTCAATGGCTAATGCAGGACCTGGAACTAATGGTTCTCAATGGTTTATTACAGAAGGACCAACACCTCATCTTGACAAAAGACACAGTGTTTTTGGTCAAGTAGTTGAAGGTATGGATATCGTCAATAGAATCGCTAATGTACCTACAAAACGCGATCGCCCTAATCAAGATGTGGTGTTAGAAAAAGTGGAAATTTTCCGCAAGTAATTAAGTAATTTTTTCAGATCCTTGACTTGTTTAATCAAGTTGGGGTCTGATAACTTAAATCATTTATCTAATCATTTATCTAATCATTTATCTAATCATTTATCTATGTATGAAAAATGATCAGTCATATTACAATTATAACAGATATCATCGGGGTAAATTTATCTGCAAAATTGAACTTAATTCAAAGAAGTGAATTAGGTCAATTTCTCACTCCTGCTACAGTTGCCAAATTTATGGCAGGACAATTTAATAATTTATCGGGTCATATTAGTTTACTTGATCCTGGTGCTGGTGTGGGGACTTTAACTGCTGCGTTTGTAGAACAACTGTTGCTAAATTCCCATCAGGTTGAAAGTTGTTTTCTCACAGCTTATGAAATAGAGTCAACATTTATATCATCCTTAGAAAAATGTCTGATAGAATGTTGTCGAGCTTTAGAAAACAAAGGAATTAAAGCTGATTATAGTGTAAAACAGGAAAGCTTTATTAATAGTCTAACAGCAAATAATTTACCGCTTTTTAATAATGCTTCTCAAAATTTTACCCATGCAATTATCAATCCACCATACAAAAAAATCAACAGTCAATCAATTGAAAGGAAACAATTATCAAAACTAGGAATTGAAACAGTAAATTTATATAGTGCATTTGTTTGGCTGACAATGTTACAGCTTGCAGAACATGGTGAAATGGTAGCAATCACCCCCAGAAGTTTCTGTAATGGTGCTTATTTCCGCCCATTTCGTCAAGCGTTTTTACAGAAAATGTCACTGCAAAAAATTCATGTTTTTGATAGTCGTGATTTAGTATTTTCCGAGGATGATGTTATTCAAGAAAATATTATTCTTCATGCTATTAAAACAGAATATCAAGATAATTATATTCAAATCAGCATTAATTCAGAAATAGAACTAGATCAAGTTTCCGAAATTAGACTTGTTCCATATCATCAAATTATAGAAAAAGATAATCCTGAGAATTTTATCCATATTATTACTAACTATTTAGAAGATACTTTAAAAGTGCAAATGGATAAATTTCCATCTACCTTAGAAGAATTAGGTCTAGAAATATCCACGGGTCCAGTTGTAGATTTTCGTCTCAAATCAGCTTTGAGAAATTTTTTAAATGATCAAACAGTTCCCCTAATTTATCCAGAATCTATTAAACCAGGAAAAGTTCTATTTCCTCCCCAAAATCCAAAAAAATCAATTGCTATTGTTCACACTCAAGAAACACAAAAATGGTTGATTCCCCAAGGTTGTTATGTTTTAACTAAAAGGTTTTCTGCTAAAGAAGAAAAACGTCGTGTTGTTGCTGCTGTATCCTACCCTATAGATTACCCAGTATTGGGTATAGAGAATCATATTAACTACTATCATGCACAAGGAAAGGGAATAAATATCAACTTAGCAAAGGGTTTAACAGCATTTCTCAATTCAACTTTATTTGATCAATACTTTCGACTTTTTAGCGGTAACACACAAGTTAATGCTACAGACTTACGCAAAGTTAAATATCCCTGTAAAGATGATTTAATTCAACTGGGAAAACAAATTAATGAATCTGGATTTGATCAAGATAAATTAGATGATATTGTCAATAAAAATCTATCAATTATGAGTGAAACAATCAACGCAATTGCAGCTAGTAAACGTATTCAAGAAGCAATGAATATTCTGAAAGAAATTGCTGCACCCAAAGAACAACAAAACGAAAGATCCGCATTATGTTTACTCGCATTAGCAGATATTCGACCAGAAACTTCTTGGAATCAAGCAACAGCACCTAAACGCAGAATTACAGAAATGATGGATTGGTTTCGTGATTTTTATGGGAAACAATACGCACCAAATACACGAGAAACAGTAAGACGACAAACAATGCACCAGTTTGTACAAATGGGTTTGGTGGTGGAAAATCCAGATCAACCAAACCGACCAATTAATAGTCCTAAATGGTGTTATCAATTACAACCAACAGCACTATCATTAATCAAATCCTATAATTCTGAACTGTGGGAGGAATCCCGTCGTAATTATGCTATTGCTGTTAAAAACTTATTGCAGAATATAAATAGAAATATACCACAAATTCCCGTTACTCTACCAGATGGACAAGCAATTTATCTATCATCAGGGGGACAAAATAATTTAATCAAAGACATTTTAGAAAAGTTTTGTCCTAGATTTACACCAGGAGGTTTGGTTCTTTATGTAGGTGATGCTGGGGATAAGTTTATCATTAATGAAACTGCAAAGTTTAGAGAAATGGGACTTGATTTAGATCCTCATGGTAAAATGCCTGATATTGTAGTTTATTATCAACAACAAGACTGGCTAATATTAATAGAAGCTGTAACCAGTCATGGACCTGTTAACCTCAAAAGACACAATGAGTTAAAACAACTTTTCCAGTATAGTAATAAAGGGTTAGTTTTTATGACTGCTTTTCCTAGTCGTAAGACAATGAGTAAATATTTAGGAGAAATTGCTTGGGAAACAGAAGTGTGGGTAGCAGATCAACCAGATCATTTAATTCATTTTAATGGGGAAAGATTTCTTGGACCATATTCATAAATCTGCGATTTTAACCATATTAAAGTTTTATATAAAGGCAAAAAAATCAAAATAAAAGTTTTTAAAAACTTTAACCATTACCTAATTTACTAACAAAATCCGCGTGTTCAACAGACTGTAACCCAGCTTGTAAAACCTGCAAAACATCAGACATATTACCTGTTAACAACTCATTTACTGCTAACCATAAACCTGGAAATAGACGACTTTTTAAAATACCATTTTCATCAGCAACTAATTCTAAATATTCACCTTTTTCTAAACAAAACCAAGTTAATTTTTGCTCTAAAACTTGCCAAACAATATACTCTTTCACACCATTACGACGATAAGCTTGTTTTTTACCATGTAAATCAATAGCTGCACTACTAGCAGCAATTTCTACTACTAATTCCGGCGCACCTTCAATATAATCATCTTCACTAATTCTAGTTTGTCCACCTGCTTCTGGTGTAATAATCAAAACTGCATCTGGTTGAGGTTCGTTATCGAAGTCTAAACGCACTGTAGGTTCAACCGCTAATTCTACACCAGAAGTCATAGCTTCATAATTAAATAGCCAACCTGTTATTCTAGCATGAGGTTGACCATGACTTTTAAAACGTAAAGCAGCAGGCATAATATAAACAATTCCTTCAATTAATTCAGCTTTTTTTATATCACTTGTACTATCATAACGACGCTCAAATTCATAACGATTAAGTTTATCACCGTTAGTTAAAGGAAAAATAAAAGTAGAAGGAAAGGGTAGTTTAACCATTATTTTTTTACTGGATAATTACACCATAAATACATGATAACAAAAAAACACTTTACATATCTCTAAAAACTGATAAAAATATTTCAGGACTTACGCAAAAGGGAACGAAAGTAGGGGTAATACCCTTCGGGAAGCAAGCTACATGAATTACCCCTACGCAAGAATAAGGTTTTCAGTCACATCTTGCGTAAGTCCTATATTTATCAAAATATTTATCAAAATATTAAGACTTCTTTACTTAAACCATGGAAAAATTTTAGCACTTAATCCCCGAAATCCTATCTATGACTACCTTTGAGCAATGCTAAGATTTGCTAACACTGAGAAGTTAACTTCACGTACTTAAAAAAGCTTATTTGTTGATAGCTAAAAGTTTTGCGACAATCCAAGTTAATCATCAAATAATAATCAAAAACTCATAGTTACTTGAGTGATAAAGGGAGAAGACCGAATGAAATTAGCTTACTGGATGTATGCTGGACCTGCTCACATTGGTACTTTACGGGTTGCTAGTTCCTTTAAAAATGTTCACGCTATTATGCACGCTCCTTTAGGAGATGATTATTTTAACGTTATGCGTTCGATGTTATCCAGAGAACGTGATTTTACACCAGTTACAGCTAGTATTGTAGATCGTCATGTTTTAGCGCGTGGTTCTCAAGAAAAAGTAGTAGAAAATATCACCCGCAAGGATGCAGAAGAACACCCAGATTTAATTGTTTTAACTCCTACTTGCACATCAAGTATTTTACAAGAAGATTTACAAAACTTTGTAGATCGGGCGCAAATGGATGCAAAAGGTGATGTGTTGTTAGCAGATGTCAATCATTATCGCGTGAATGAACTGCAAGCAGCAGATAGAACTTTACATCAAATTGTCAAATATTACATTGAAAAAGCGCGGAAAAAAGACGAATTACCAACTTCAAAAACTGAAAATCCTTCAGTAAATATTATTGGTATTTCCACCTTGGGTTTTCATAATAATCATGATTGCACAGAACTGAAAAAATTAATGGCTGATTTAGGAATTGAAGTTAATGCTGTGATTCCTGAAGGTGCTTCTGTTCATGAATTAAAGAATTTACCAAAAGCGTGGTTTAACTTAGTTCCTTATCGGGAATTGGGGTTATTAACTGCTAATTATTTACAAGCAGAATTTGGTACACCTTTTGTAGATATTACCCCGATGGGAGTGGTGGAAACTGCTAGATGTATCCGCAAAATTCAACAAGTAATTAATCAACATATTTCGACTTCGCTCAATATAAAAGGTGCGAATGTTGATTATGAGGAATTTATCAATGAACAGACTTTGTATGTATCTCAAGCTGCTTGGTTTTCCCGTTCTATTGACTGTCAAAATTTAACAGGTAAAAAAGCAGTGGTTTTTGGTGATAGTACCCATGCTGCGGCTATTACTAAAATCTTATCCAGAGAAATGGGAATTCATGTAGTTTGGGCGGGTACTTATTGTAAATATGATGCTGACTGGTTTAGAGAACAGGTAAGCGAATATTGCGATGAGGTTTTAATTACCGAAGATCATGGAGAAATTGGGGATGCGATCGCTCGTGTTGAACCATCTGCCATTTTCGGAACACAAATGGAACGCCATGTAGGTAAACGTTTAGATATTCCCTGCGGAGTCATTGCAGCACCTATTCATGTGCAAAATTTCCCCATAGGTTACAAACCATTTATGGGTTATGAAGGTACAAATCAAATCACTGATTTAATCTACAATTCTTTCACTTTGGGAATGGAAGATCACCTGTTAGAAATCTTTGGTGGACACGATACAAAAGAGGTAATTACTAAAGGAATTTCTGCGGAATCTGATTTGCATTGGACAAAAGATGGTTTAGCAGAATTGAATAAAATTCCTGGTTTTGTGCGGGGGAAAGTAAAGCGAAATACGGAAAAGTTTGCCCGTGAACGGGGGGTTAAGGATATTTCGGCTGAAGTTTTATATGCAGCTAAGGAGGCTGTAGGGGCTTAGGTTTGGGGTTGAATTAATAATATTAAGGGGTAAAGATTAATTGATGATCTTTATCCCTTAATTTTGTGGTTAAAAAGGATTGACAAATACTGCAAGTTGAAAGTATAATCAGGTTATTATAAAAAAATATATTAACTAACTATAATGAACCAAAAATTTAATAGAAACCAAAACCAAGATAGACTAACTCTATTAGCTGAACTTGACCAACTAGGTATTAAGCATACCCCTGAGAAAATCGTGCGGATTGCCAAGCAATCAGATGGTAAGATTGTCTTTTTAGAAGAAGGCAATGCTGACGCAGGACTTCAGCACATATTGGAGAGACATTCTTCAGAATTTGCAGATCAGGGAATAGAAGCAGATCAAATACCAGATGTAATTATTAAAGCAGTTATAGAAGGAAAGATCACTAGTTATCAAGGCAGAAAAAAAACTCCTCGCCCTATTTATGAAGTTAATTTTAATGGCAAAACCTATTATATAGCTGTGACTGTAGGTGATAATGGATATATAGTTGGAGCTAATCCCAGACCTTCCTCATAACTTGGTAAAGTGACTATGGCAGAAAAAATCAAACTCATGGCTGATTATGGATGCTACCCACTATGGTGGGTTAGTTCTGATAAAGCTGGAGATATTAACCCAGAAACACTGCCAATCAGCCAAAAAACCATTAGCCGTTTAGAACAATGGGCTGATATTTATGATGAAAAATTAAACTGGGGAGATCCTAATTCATCGGGTTTTTCTAGTTTAGAAGCTAAAGCAGCTTTTGAAAACGAAGGTATTAGTTTATGGAAACAACTACAAAAAGAACTTGCACCTAATTATAAAGTGGTTTATTTCAGTGAAACTTTATCTAAAGTTTTTACAGATATCAAAGAATTAGCATCTTCTCTTCCTACGTATGTTTAAACAAGGAATGTCTGTTTCTCTATCAATTGAAAGTTTACCAGCAACTCGCAAACCAGCCAAATTTGGCGGAATTGGCAAAGATCCTTTATGGGAAATCCTGGATTAGTTTTATCTAAAGAACTGACACAGGGATTAGAAACATTATCAGGTTTCCAAGAATTTAGTTCTGGTTATATTTGGCAACCCTATAAAGGAGAAGTTTATCATACATCAATGGCTCTCCAGACTTAAAACCATGAAAACAGCCACCCTATTTCAGTGGGTAGAACTAAAACAAGATGTTCCTAACAGCCTAGTCAAAGCTGGTAATAGGGGGGTTGTTTTGGATCATCTCAATCCTACTAAAACTCAACTAGAACCAGGATATATTTTAGAAGTTTTTGCAGACGGTGAAACTCTAGATGTAGTTTCTGTTCCTATTTCTTGGGTTAACCCTCTTCCTGAAACTTGGGGAAATGTTGAATATGATGCAAGACAAACAGCTTAAATTCTACTGACATTTTCCATCAAAAACCGCCTCAGAATGATAGCGTAGCGTGGCGTAAGCCATATTCTGAGGCTAATAACAAAAGTCGTCTTTAGACGACTATAATCATTTTAGATTTACAATCTTTAATCCGTTGATGGGTTTCTACAAAAATTTCCATCATTAACCGTGATTTTTACAACTACCTTCCCCATGATGGTGGTGTTCGTGATTATTTCCATGAGCGCAACCTTGTAAGTCTTGCTGCATTAAATTTTCACTCATTGCTTTAAAAGACTCATCCACGGGTTTTAAACCTATCCATGCGTCAATTTTTTCGACATCAAAACCTACTTCTCTTTGCTCCCCTACTTCTAATAAAGGACGACGGATCAATAGGGGATCTCTCAACATCATCATTAAAGCGGTTTCTGCGTCAATGTTTTCTGGGTTTACCTCTCCTGATTTGATGCTAGGTGCAGCTTTGTTGAACCATTCAATTACGGGGCGATCGCCAAAAAATGATTTTAATCTTTCTTTTGTCCAAGGTTCTGTTAATAAGCTATATGCTATCACTTGATGACCTGCTGCTGTGAGTAATACTTTCTGTCTGGTGTTGTTTTTACAACCTGGTTTTTCATAGAAAATTACTCTGGCCATTGTTGTTTCTCCTATAGGTTTCAAGTTTGATTTTTGGATGGGAAATCATTAAACGCAGATGAACACAGATAAACGCAGATGAAAAAATAAATCATTCATTTAGGATTCTATATTTATCAAAATAATGTGTTATTTCTCTTTTTGCCACTACAATTTAAAAAAATTAGAATTTTTTAGCAATGTGATTAGTTACATAAAATTCAAATCTTGCTTTTGGATCGGTTTCACCATAAATATTAAATGTAACCGTAGGTTCATTACCCACAGCTTGAACTTGATGTATTGTCTCAGGTGTAAAACTAATTAAATCACCAGGTTGTAAATTTAGTTCTCCCACTTTTTCAATTTTATCAGGAAATTCATCTGTGGGATTACGTCGCCAAAATGTGTTTTTTTCCTGACCTTTTAATATTGCGACTATTCCCCAAGTTCCATGATTATGAATATTAGAAGTTGTTCCTGGTGCAAATGTGACTGTTTGCACTGTTAAGGGAAAACCCAATTCATCGTATAATAATAACACTGATGTTCCGGTTTTCGGATCTGGTTCTAAAACTTGACTTTGTAACCAATAGGAATTAATAATTAATCGCCTCACTAACATTCTCAGTTGAGGAATAAAAGTTGATTTATCCTCAACTTGATTGAGAACATCTTCTACTTCCGTAAGAAAGCGATAAAGGCGATAATTATCACGTAATAAATCCCAGTCTCTCGCGGATTTACAAATTTGATGTTTTCCATCTCCAGAGATAAACCAATCCTGACCTTGCATAATTTATATCGTATCAATCTAGAGTGTAAACTGTGAATATTTAGGTAAAAAAACCATAGGAGGATTAGCTTGAGGATTTCTAATTTCAGGAATTGGAGGCTTTTCCGGTTGTCCTGGTAAAATAATGGTATTAGTTGTAGATAATGACAAAGAGTGATAGGATATTGGGTTGAGAGAAAACCAATTGTTCATGATTAGTAATTTTGTGATCTGTAATTACGAATTAAGAATTATTCGTCTTCTTCTGGGGGACGGGTTAAAATATCGAAAAGAATACTAGCACCAAAATCATTTTTATTATCAATACCTTGAATTTTGGTACTGATTTCTTTAGCTTGTTCTAACTTTCCTAGTTTAGCTACAACTAAACCAGAAGCAGCATAAGCATTTAAGAATAATCTGATATTGGGTTCTTCTTTTCTTTGCTGTAGGATTGGTTGCAGTTCTTCCCAATTATGAGGTAAATTCTCTATTTCTTTGATTTTAGCAATTATTTTTTCGGCTGTTGTCAGTGCTAAACTATAATTATTTTTGTAATAAAAATATCTGTAAGCTGCAACTAAAATATCTGTATTTTCTCCGGTTTTAGCTAAAGCTTGCTGCATATATTTGGCTGATTCTTCTGTATTTTCCCATGTTTTGGCGGCTAATATTAATAGTTCTTTGACTTCATCAGATACATCAAACCAGGAGAATTTGTTTTTGGTTTGCATAAGAACTCAAAAATATAAATTGATTGTCAGAATCAGGATTTTCAGGATGTGAGGATTTTCAGGATTAAATTTACCAATTACCAATTACCAATTACCAATTACCAATTACCAATTCCCACTCTAATTTATTTTATAGCATGGACTAGAAGTAATTATGTAAAATTTTATATTATCTAAATATCTATATATAGCGTTTCCCAGTCTCATGAGGTACACCCTAATTTATTTACTGTTACCAATTCCCAATTCCCAATTCCCAATTCCCTAAGATAAAAAACTCTGTACCTCACTAGCTTGGTAAATGCTATATATTGAAAAATAATAAATAATTAAACAAAATCATACATTGGCTCAATAAGTAGGGGAAAAAGAAAAAACGATCAAAGTGAGCAAGGGAGACAAAGCATTATCCAACAGATTTTTTTACTTCTGAGTGCTATACAGCTTGGTTGCAGCGCCCCTACTGACTCTTCCTATAACTTTTGTTTCAATTGGACAATAAACAACTATAATTTAGATACTGTAATATTTGATGAGTAATAGCTATAAAGCCACAAGTGTTGAATCCTGGAATAAAACTTTACAATCTTGGCGTTTTACCCAGGTAAAACCTATTGTCTATTGAGAATAGAGTCATTAATTGCTCAAATTTGGTATCACTGATACTAATGCACAAATTGGACAATATCCTCAAAATCTTAACATTCAACACTTCTGCTATAAAGCTTATCTAAGTTAGGTAAACTATTGTAAAGTTAATTTTTGATAATTAATATTTTTTAAAATTTATCAAGATATAAATCAGTTTGTTAAGCCTTTAATAATAGTTATCTCAACTTGTACATTTATTCAGTCAGCTAATATCGAAATTGTGTAATCTGGAAAAAACTAAGCTAAATAATTAAATAGAGGTCTAATGACTCCTACAATTATGCGTCAGCTTTGGTCTATAGTTGAAGCTGCTCAAACTGTAACTCTTTTGCAGCTGGACGATGCCAGCTTGGTACAGTGGTTAGTCAAACAGACCACAAAACAAGCCCTATTAGATCCCCATGAAATAGATTTTCTTTGTGACTACATCCGCGCTCGGCTCAGTCTTATCCGTGATCTTGCTTATGAACGTCAACAGTCATAGGGTATTGGTAATTGGTGATTGGGAAAAATAACCAATGACTAATAACTAATGACTAATAACTAATAACTAATAACTACTGACTTTTTTGTGGTAAATAACCTTCAACTAAACAGTCAGAACCGACGACACGCCAATTAACTCTTTCTAGGGGTATAGCATCTGTCATAGAAGTAAAACCTAAATCACCTACGGGTGTAGGAGCATGACGACCACCAATGATTTTAGGAGCGATAAAAGCCAGAATTTTTTGGACTGCATTTTGAGCGATCGCACTTGCGGCTAAAGTTCCTCCGCATTCCCATAATACGCTGCAAAAACCACGCTCATATAGATAAGCCATAACATGATCTGGTGTGAGCAAGGGAAATTCCACCACTTCCACACCCCTGTTAAGCAACATCTGTTGAAAATCTGGGGAACTGCCCACTGCTGTTAACACCAAAGTATGAGCTTCCGCCACTTCCCACAGACGGGCATTTTCTGGCAAATTCAAACTGCGACTCATCACCACCCGCAAAGGATTATGTCCTTCTTGCTGACGAGTTGTTAAATAAGGATTATCCTGTCTAACGGTATTACCACCGACAATGACAGCATCACAAGCTGCCCTGAGTTGATGTACTTCGCTGCGGGCATCGGGATTTGTGATCCAAGCACTATGACCAGAATTAGTAGCAATTTTGCCATCCAGGGTCATAGCATATTTCAAAATGCCTAAAGGACGTTTGTAGAGAATGCGATGAATAAAACCTTCATTTAGTTTTTGACAAGCTTCTTCTTCCACCCCTACGACTACTTCTATTCCCGCATCACGTAAACGAGCAATACCACCTCCTGCTACCAAAGGGTTAGGATCGACCATCCCCACAACTACCTTAGATACACCTGCTTTGATTAAGCCTTCGGAACAGGGAGGAGTGCGTCCGTAATGGTTACAGGGTTCGAGGCTGACATAAATGGTAGCGCCACGAGCTTTTTCTCCTGCGGCTCGGAGGGCAAAAACTTCGGCATGAGGTTCACCTGCACGGGGATGAAAACCTTCCCCGACAATTTCCCCATCTTTGACAACCACCGCCCCCACCAATGGATTTGGTGAAGTGCGTCCCAAAGCACGCCGGGCTAATTGCAAACACCGTTGCATCATCAGGGAATCAAATTCACTACTTACCATATTTGAGGACATTGTGACTGGGGAAGAGGTGATTGGGGATTGGTGATTGGGGACTGGGGACTGGTGACTGGGGACTGGGGACTGGTGACTGGTGACTGGTGAGTGGGGAAGAAAATTAAAAGTCAAAAGTCAAAAAATAGGGAACAGGGAACAGGGAGCAAGAAATATTTATTTTGCTCCTGCCTCCTGCCTCCTGCCTCCTGCCTCCTGTTCCCTGTTTTATGAATTATGAATTAATTTCATTTTTTGCCACCAACGATTGAGAGGGTAATAAAGCACAGGAGCCCATAGACTACTAAGAATAGCAGAAGCTAAGGCCACACGTTGGTAATATATCCAGATGTCTTCCGCTTTGCGGAAACATTCTGTACCACAGCTACCACCCATGAAAGAAAATTGCAATGCCAAAATAGTATTTGACACCACCGCCATGCCAAAGACGATTAAAGCAATAGAAATAAAGTCTTCTTGAATAAAACGTTGCTTTTGAATTAGGCTGGTCAGCATTCCTACAATTCCTAAACTGATGGCATGGGACGGATGAGGCGCTGTCAAAGCATCTTGCAGTAAACCTAAAATGATACCTGCCAATGCACCTGCAAATATAGAGCGTTTCACACTCCACGCTACTACCCAAATCAGTAACCAGTTAGGTCCAATACCCAATAATTCCATGCCTGGGAATCGAGTTGGCAACATCAATAAACATAACAGCACTGAGCCAGATGTCACTGTCCAATCCATGACTTGACGTAGCCAGGGATGCCAATCTGTTAGTTGGGGAATTAAGGATTTGGATTTGCGGACTGGCTTTCTTGCTTTCTTGCTTGTGCTGCCAGGAAATCCAGGAATTTTCATTGGTTTTGCTCAATTTTTCAGGTAATTGGTGATCGGTGATTGGTGATACAATTTTCTTTTCCAGTCCCCAGTCACCTCTTAGTTTGGTTGTTCCGGATCTGTATTTTCTGGACCTGGATATACTGTTACCCAATCTAAATAGCGTATTGGTGGGAATAATTCAACTTTGGCTACTGAGGTGGGGAGTTTCTTTAAATCTAAAGATTTGATTCTGCCTACTGGTACACCAGCGGGAAATTTCTTACTGTAAGTAGAGGTAGAAACTAAATCTCCAACTTTGACATTGGGGACTTTTTCATAAAACTCTAGCACTCCTTCG
Organism: Sphaerospermopsis sp. LEGE 00249; assembly: GCF_014299995.1. Classification (NCBI taxonomy): domain Bacteria; kingdom Bacillati; phylum Cyanobacteriota; class Cyanophyceae; order Nostocales; family Aphanizomenonaceae; genus Sphaerospermopsis; species Sphaerospermopsis sp. LEGE 00249. The sequence goes on from NZ_JACJUZ010000001.1 coordinate 98,787, forward strand.
CTGGAAGAATCACCTCGTAAAACTCCTTTAGCAGATGTACGGCTAATAGTGACACCTACTTGACTTTTCAGATCGCTAACTAATAATACACGGCTAGTATTGGGAGTGACGCTTTCTACTAAACCCACTAAACCGCCTTCTGCTTTGACCACAAAACCTTTCTGAATACCTGCTTTTGTGCCACTATTTAAGGTTACTTGCTGCCACCAATGGCCAGCACTGCGTCCTATTACCCTGGCTACTATTGGGCGTTTTGCAAGTGGTTCTTTCTCTACGTATCCCAATAAACTTTGTAGTTTTTGATTTTGGCTTTCTAGCTCTACTATCCGGGTTTGCAATTCTAATAACTTGGCTTCACGGATGCGATTTTCAGGAGTGTTTCCTGGCTGCAACGTCTTTAATGGAGTGGCAATACCTAGATATATCTCCATCACTAGCGCTCCTTGAGTCTGTCGTAGTGTCCAAGCACTACCAAAGACTAGTGCTAACAAAACGATTTGTAATCCCTTATTTTCCCACCAACGGCGTGCCGTAAACATTTATGCCTGTTTATATTTGATAAATTATTAAGATAGAGCAGAATTAAGAAGTCAGAAGTCGTAGGGGCGAAGCATTCGGAAAATAAGCTGTGAGCAAAATTGATAATTGATTGCCCGAATGCTTCGCCCTTACAGGAAAATAAGCTGTGAGCAAAATTGATAATTGATTGCCCGAATGCTTCGCCCTTACAGGAAAATAAGCTGTGAGCAAAATTGATAATTGATTGCCCGAATGCTTCGCCCTTGCAGGAGTCAGGAGTCAGGAGTAAGACTGGTGAAAGTGTATAGGTTTCAATTTAGATTTTGTACCTCATTGTTCTGTAATCTGCTGTATAACAGATAGGAGTTTTAAAAGCTGACTGCTAACTGCTAACTGCTAACTGCTATATTAAAATAATGGTGGCTATATTATTTTATAGCTATAGCTACAGAATCCATTATCTTGTTTTCGCTTTTGCCTACATATTGCGAGAGTGTCCGCTGAATACCCTTTCTAGCTGCTTGAAGTTTTCTAGCACACGACCTGTACCCAGGACAACACAACTTAAAGGATCTGCTGCAATATGAGTGACTATACCTGTTTCATGACTAATTAAGGTATCTATCCCTTTAAGTAATGCGCCCCCACCTGCTAACATAATTCCTCTGTCAATAATATCTGCTGCTAGTTCTGGTGGTGTCCGTTCTAGTGTGCGTTTGACAGCTTCTATAATTATTGACAATGGTTCCAACATACTTTCTCGAATTTCTGGACCTTTGATTGTGACTGTTCTTGGTAATCCAGAAAGCAGGTGTAAACCCCGGACTTCCATGATCGCATCGTGATCATCGTCGGTAGGATAGGCAGAACCAATACGAATTTTGATGTCTTCTGCTGTTCTTTCACCAATTACCAGGTTATGAACTTTTTTCATATACTGAATAATTGAGTCTGTTAATTCATCTCCGGCAATACGTACTGATTCGCTGATGACTGTTCCTTGTAAACTGAGTACAGCTACTTCTGTTGTCCCACCACCAATATCAATGATCATGTTACCGGTGGGTTCGGCTACTGGTAAGCCAGCACCAATGGCTGCTGCTACTGGTTCATCAATTAAGTATACTTCTCTAGCTCCATGAGACGCGGCAGTCATTACAGCTTGTCTTTCTACCCCTGTAACACCGCTGGGAATACCAATGACTATCCGTGGTAAAATCAGGGACTTACCTTCATTTACTCGCTGGATAAAACTTTTTAGCATCAGTTCGGCCGTCTCAAAATCAGCAATGACACCATCACGCAGGGGGCGGACTGCTATTACATTACCCGGTGTCCGTCCGAGCATTTTTTTGGCATCTTCTCCTACTGCTAGTGCTATTTTTTCATTTTGATCAATGGCAACTACTGACGGTTCTTGTAGTACAATTCCTTTACCAGATACATAAACTAGGGTGTTGGCTGTACCGAGGTCGATACCCATATCCCATGATGAGCGAAAGTTACGAAAAAGACCCACGCGTATCTATGCCCCCTATATGCGCTAATTTGTGAGTGTTAATTGATAAGTGTGACATTTAATTTTCCTGGATTTTATGATCTTTAGTTGCCTGACTCCAGTAAATCAGACTATTTTTTTCTATAATTTTTGTCAATGTTGATGGCTGTAGCAGTCATCTTATTTTCTCTCTTCTCATATTTACTGAACTTAACCGTATAATTTGGGCAATAATTACCAGTAATTTTTAAATCATCTGGGACAATTAACATATATGATTGTTAATTACTTAACATATTTTCCAGGTTTTTACAATTGGTTATTATGAGATCAAAAATTAATCAGTACAATCGTACTCAAGTTTAACAGTAATTTAAGACTAAGGTAAGACCCATGAGCATTAATGTTGTCACTCTTGTTGGACGTGTAGGTGGCGATCCGAATATCAGGTATTTTGAGTCGGGAAAGGTTAAATGTGAGTTAACTTTAGCGGTTAATAGAAAAACAAAAAATAGTGATCAACCAGACTGGTTTAATTTGGAACTGTGGGGAAAAACTGCGGAAGTAGCAGGTAATTATGTGCGTAAAGGAAGTTTAATTGGGGTTAAAGGTTCTTTGAAATTTGATAGTTGGAGCGATCGCCAAACAGGTGTTAACCGTTCAAAACCAGTCATTTACGTAGACCAACTAGAATTACTCGGTTCTAAGCGTGATACTGAGGCAGCTATGGGGGATATGTCTCCAGAGAATTTTTAGGTGCAGGAGTCAGGAGTCAGGAGTCAGGAGTCAGGAGTCAGAATAAAGATAAATATTTCCTGTTCCCTGTTCCCTGTTCCCTGTTCCCTGTTTCCTGTTCCCTGTTCCCTATTCCCTGTTCCCTGTTCCTAATAACTAATTTGCAAAGTAACAGATGCTTGTACTTCTTGTTCACCGCCGACTATGGGGGTGGAAGCATCTGCGAAGTTTGCTTTAGCAATTTCAGCCCGTTGTAACATTGGTGGTGGGGGCGCACTTGCCCCATTAATTTGAATACTCACTATTTCTTTTGGTTGAAAACCCAAGGTGTCAAGAACTGCATCGGCTTGTTGTTGGGCATCCTGGGTAGCTTTTTTTAATGCTTGTTTTTGGGCGTTGCTAATAGCTTCATCTGTGGCGACAAAACTAATACCATTAATTTGTGTTGCTCCGGTTTTGACTGCTTCATCTAATAATGTACCGACTTTATCGGTGGGAAAGCGAAAACTAACGGTGTTGCTGGCTGCATAACCTGTAATTCTTTGGACGTTGTTGGTATAACTATAAACTGGGTTTAGCCGCACTCCTGTGGTTTCTAATTTCTCGACATTGCGGCTTTTAAGTAAGGCGACTACGGCAGATGACTTGCGGGCGGCTTCTTTTTGTACTTCTTCGGCTGTTTTTCCTTGCACTTCTACACCTAAACTAACTTGTGATAAGGTGGTAGCAATTCTTTCTACTCCACTTCCGCTAACGGTTAAGGTGCGCCATAATTTGGCTTTTTCTTCGGCTGATGCTGGTAGGGCGAATATCATACATATTAATAAGGTGGAATAAAGAATTTTTCCCAGGTTCTTGATATGAAGGGAAGAAATTGATAAGGTATTTCTAGACATAAAATGCACACTCCTCAAAAAAATCAATCAATTATCTACTGTCAACTTTTAACAGTTAACAGTTACTAAAACATCTGGGAGATTTAACTCCTATTGATAGTTTGGCATTGTCTAGATACAAGTTGGCTTTGGTTACGTTTTTTGTAACAAATTAGTTAGTTTGTTAATTATTTTTATTCAATTCTTTTTTATATTCCCGCCACTGTGGTATAAATTGATCCATTAAAGCTTGAAATTTAGCGTTATGGGTGCGTTCTAACAGGTGGGTAATTTCATGCACTACTACATATTCTAAACAATGAATAGGTTTTTTTGCGAGTTCTAAATTTAACCAAATGCGTTTAGCTTGTATATTGCAAGTTCCCCATTTTGTTCTCATGGTTTTTATTCCCCATTCGTTAATATTTACACCTATGATTTTTTCCCATTTAGCTATTAATGGGGGAATTTGTATTTTTAATTGTTGACGATACCAATTATTTAAGACTTTTTGCCGTTGTTCTGTATTACTTCCTGGTTTAATATATAAATCAATATATGTGTTATTTCTAATTTCTATTTGTGCATTACCAGGTTTTTCAATCACGTTTAATATATAGCTTTTACCTTGAAAGTAGTGATTTTCTCCTGATAAATATGCTATTTTTTCCGGTAGGTTGGAAAATTGATTATTAGGTTGATTATTAGGTTGATTATTAGATTTATTAGATTGATTATTAGATTGAAACTTAATTTGATGTTTTTTAATCCATGCTAATTTTTCAATTACAAATAATCGCAAGGATTCATCATTAATATGTAAAGGTGTGGCAATTCTTACTCTTCCATCTGGAGGATAAACTGCTAGATGTAGATTTTTAATGTCTTTTCTGACGACATCTATAGTTAATTCTCCGATGGTTATTTGATAGGTTTGCATAGTTATTTAAAGGAGTCAGGAGTCGTAGGGGCGAAGCATTCGGAAAATAATCTTGTCGTCAAATTTATCATCAATCCCCCGAATGCTGAACACCTGTACAGGAATCAATAGTCATAGGGCGAAGCATTCGGAAAATAATCTTGTCGTCAAATTGAGAATTGATCGCCCGAATGCTTCGCCCTTACAGGAAATAATCTTGTCATCAAATTAATAATTTATCGCCCGAATGCTTCGCCCCTACAGGAAATAATCTTGTCATCAAATTAATAATTTATCGCCCGAATGCTTCGCCCCTACAGGAAATAATCTTGTCGTCAAATTTATCATCAATCCCCCGAATGCTGAACACCTCTACAGGAATCAATAGTCATAGGGCGAAGCATTCGGAAAATAATCTTGTCATCAAATTAATAATTTATCGCCCGAATGCTTCGCCCCTACAGGAAATAATCTTGTCGTCAAATTTATCATCAATCCCCCGAATGCTGAACACCTGTACAGGAATCAATAGTCATAGGGCGAAGCATTCGGAAAATAATCTTGTCGTCAAATTGAGAATTGATCGCCCGAATGCTTCGCCCCTACAGGAAATAATCTTGTCGTCAAATTAATAATTAATCACCCATCACCTTAATATTCACTTTGCTGTTTAATTATCTCAAATATACTTTCTAAATCTTCTGGTTTGATAAATTTCTTAATGGCGTTTTTAATTAACCTTTCTTTCATTTTGTTTCCCCTCCAACTATCTTGTTGACTATTTCTCACTGCTGCATCTATATTTAAAGCTAATTCTTCATTTTGATCTAAATTATCATATAATGATCTTTTAGCAGGTGTATCTAAACTCTCAGGATATTGGGATGATGTACTTGGTTGGTGAATTTGTTTAGCTAGGGCGACTATTTTTTGTAAGTATTCTTGATATGCTAGAGTTTCATCTTGACGGATCGCTATTAATTCATTTAATAAAATTGATATTTTCTCAAAGTATTTGGGGTTGGTGGGTTCTTGTTCTATGATTAACTTTCGCAGATTATTTTCTATGGTTTCTGCAACAGCAGTTTGATTATTTCTAATTCCTGGAGGTAAGCTATTGACTGCACTCACTCCATTGTTAACTATTAATTCTACTAAAGTCAGATTTTCAAAGTTGGCTAAAATTTGACTTTCTTTTGCACCAATATAACTATCTATCAGGTGACGCATATCATTTTGATAAACTTTAAAATCTATTTTATCACCACTTGCTAGTTTAATTTCTTCTGAGACAATTTGATAATGTTTGACTTCTTGTTGAATATCAAAAATTTCTCTCGTTGTATATCCTGCGGTTTCTAGTTCGTTGGCAATATTAGCATATTTTCTGACTAAGGCAGCAACACTTTTATATAATACTAATCTTCTGGGTTCGGTGGTTTGTAAATCTTCTGGGTTTTGGGTATTGCCACAAAAATATTTAATATAATCTGGGGTATCATAAGGGTATTTTACAGGTTCACAAAGGGCTTTTAGGGCTTCTCTGGCGGTTTCTAGGTCATTTTTGCCTTTTTCTAATCTATCAGTTAATAAGCCGTTTATATCATCGCTGTCATATTCACTAAATGCTGCTGATGTGTAATCATAAACTGATTTTTCTAAACTTTGAAATAGGTCTTTATAATCTATAATATAACCATATTCTTTGTCTGGTGTATGTAATCGGTTGACTCGACAAACTGCTTGAAATAAATCATGATCTCTCATGGATTTATCTATATATAAATATGTTGCTGGTGGTGCATCAAAACCAGTTAATAGTTTATTGACGACTATTAATAATTTCATCTTTTCAGGATGGTGAACAAAGTCGTTTTTTACCTCTGTTTCAAATTTGTCTGGTTTTTGTCCGTTGAGCATTTTTTGATAGATTTCATATTGATGTATTTTGTCGGTTTTTCCTTCACCGGTGCTTTCTCCTTTGATGCTTTGCAGTGAACCATCATAAGATGTAATAATGGCGCATTTTGTAAAGCCGGCATTTTGGAAGATTTCATAATATTTACAAGCTTCATATATACTTCCAGCTACTAAAATGGCGTTACCTTTACTATTTTGTAATCTGTCTTTTGTGCTAAAGTCTAACATGATATCTTTGACTATGATCTCTAGTCGAGATTTGGAACTGAGGATTTTTTGCATTGTTCCCCAGCGTTTTTTAAGTTCTGCTTTTGCGGTTTCTGTTAATTGTTTGGTTTTACTTTCAAACCATTGATCAATTTTGCTTTGGGAGGTGATATACTGCTCTACATGACGAGCTTCATAACGTAAGTCTAAAACTACTTGATCCTCTACTGCTTCGTTAAATTTATAGGTGTGAATATAGTTACCAAAAACTTCGATGCTTTTTTGTTTGTCTTGTTTTAATAATGGTGTTCCTGTAAAACCGATAAATAAAGCATTTGGTAGTATTTTTTTCATAGCTTTATGTAATTTACCGGACTGGGTGCGGTGACATTCATCGACAAATACATAAAATTCTCCCTGGGGTTGGAAGTTTTGGGGGAGGTTGCGTTTTATTTGTTTGATAAATTCTTCGTAGTCTTTTGATTCGTTGTTACTGTTATTTTTCCCGAATTTATGTATTAAGGAACAAATTAACGAGGGTGTGGTATTTTGTAATTGGGTAATGAGATCCTGACTGCTTTGGGTGCGGTAAATGTTTTCATTGACACCTAAAAAAATACTTTCAATTTGTCCATCTAGTTCTTCGCGGTCAGTAATTATTAATACTCTAGCGTTGGGGTTATATTCTCGTATCCATTTGGTTAACCAGACCATTGTTAAGCTTTTTCCGCTGCCTTGGGTGTGCCAGATGATACCACCCTCTCGACGTTTAATATACTCTTGGGCGGCTTTTATACCTAAGTATTGATGAGAGCGACAAATTTTTTTAATACCGCTATCAAATAAGGTGAAGTCGTGGATAATTTCTAGAAAGCGGTGTTTTTCGCATAGTTGCAGCAGGTGTTGATCTAAGATGTTGGTAATATTTAGGGTGTTGATAATTTCGCTGTGGGTGTCTTCTTTCCAGGTAAGGTAATATTTTTCTGGGGTTTCAATTGTTCCATAACGTAGTCCTTGGGTGTCGTTACCTGCCATGACTAGCTGCATGGTGTTAAAGAAAGATTTGATAAATATTGATTTTTGATTGTCTAGATTTTGGCGAATTGCTTCGGAAACAGGTACAGTGCTGCGTTTTAGTTCCAGCACTGCTAAAGCGATGCCGTTAATGTATAAAACTATATCTGGTCGTTTGGTGTTTTCGCCTTTGATGCTGACTTCTTCGGCGATGTAAAAGCTATTTTTTAAGGGTTCTTCCCAGTTGATCAGGTAAAGGGTTTGTGTGTTTTCCCCTGCTTCTGGTTTGATTTTGATACCGTAACGTAGGAGGGTGTATATTTCTTTGTTGATGTTGTAGAGTTTTTGGGTTTTGTCGTTGGTGTGTTTGGTTAGTTCGTGAAGTGCTTTGTTGATGAGGTCTGGGGGGTATTTTTGAATGTCTCGTAAAAATGTGGTGAGTAAGTCGGTTTCTATGTTGCTGTTGTTTGCGCGGTTGTACCAGTTTCCTATGTATTGATAACCTAGTTTTTGGGTGAGTAGTGCGATGACTCGGTTCTGGGTTGCGCGTTCTGGTTGTCCGACTTTGCTCATGGTTTTTACTGTTTATTTTTTAGTATATTATTTCTCACGCAAAGCCGCAAAGACGCAAAGGTTAAAGGTTAGGTTTCTTGTGGTTCTGTGATAATTGCTAAACCTGCTAAAATTTGTCTAATTCTTTCTTTGGATAGTGTACCGATTTTTTCAGTTAATAAGGCTTTATCAACTGTAAAAATTTGTGATACATTGACTACGCTTTGTTTATCTAAATTAGCTTCTCCTAATTCTAGTAAAACATTCCCTATAGCTTTTCCTCGCCTCAAGTTAGAAGTTAATGCACAAACTATCACTGTCCTAATTTGAGAATTATTGATTAAATCATTTTGAATAACTACATAAGGACGCAGATAAGCGGGTTCTGAACCTATAGGTTCTCCTAAGTCGATCCAGTATATATCACCTTGTTTGATTACCATTCTTTTTGTTGTATTTTCCCTTGATGATGTCTCATTTTTTCTAACATGATTTGTTCTGGTTCATCTAAACCATCTGCATAAGCTTCATTGATACTTTCTAATATTTGATGTTGTTTTTTACGGTGCAAATATTCCTCTATTGCAATAGCAAACAATTTACTGCGGGGTATTTTCATTGCTGTTGCTAATGCGTTGACTTGATCATATAATGATTGTTCTATGGAAATTGCTGTTTTAATGCTGGTCATTTGGTTATACCTTTTGTATGATTATGGGTATAACTGTATTTTACTGTGTTTCTATAATTTTGGCAACCAAGAAACTAATTAACAGATATTGTCAGGGTTTAGCAATGCTAAACCCCTACGGAAAATGTGGGTTTTCTACTATATGGGTTTCGCGCAAAGGTGCAAAGTCGCTAAGGAAGATCATATAATTATCAATTGTCAATTGTCAATTATCAATTATCAATTATCAATTATTCTCGTTTTTCCGGTTAGCAGTTCTTGCATCATTCCCTGTTTGATGTTTTTGTATTTCTCTCTTTTCTTTTCTAATGTTTCAATTTTTTTATCCATTTCTGTAACGATATTTTTGTTTTTGATATACTCTAAGACATCTGATAAAATACGACTATTCAATAATTTCTTCATATTCGTTGGTGTCTTCTACTTGGTTCATTTCTGCAAAAACATCTGCTAAGGTTTTGTTATCTAACCATTGATGACGTTCTTTGGTATAGTCTCCTTTTCCTGGACTTAGATATTGAATAAATCTAATTGCGTCTGCTACTCCTAAAGATTTGATTAAAGCATCATAACCTTGTTTGATAATTTCATTGTGAGTTTTCATCATTATTTTCCTCTAGTTGTATTACTTCTGCTAACCATTGCACAGGGTTATCAACTCTAACATTCACTAATTGAGAATTTGTCTTTGCTTTTTTAATTAGTCTATCATCTGTAGTGAGAAATACATCGGCGTTACTCCTTTCTGCACTAGCGATATGAGTAGCATCATAGCTGGAAAATCCTAATTGTTGTAGTTCGGTTGATCTGGTTTCAATAAAATGACTATTAATTACTTTTATTTTAGCAATAGAAAGCATTTTTTTGACATTTTTTAGTCTTTCTAGGTCTGGGGTTTGGTTTAATTCGGCAATTAAAGCAGTGCTGTTAATTAATTTCCAGTTTCCTGACTGACATTGATTTATAATTGTTATTACTGATTGTGATTCTAAGTAAATACGCGGTTGGCTTTGATCGTCAAAAGGACGATTTAAACAACAAACATCTAAATATATTTTATATTTTTTTTTCATATTTATCTATCCTCTAAATTTATTTTATCCTCTAAATTTATTTTTAATCTCGTTTTTCCTGTTAGTAGTTCTTGCATCATTCCCTGTTTGATGTTTTTGTATTTTTCTCTTTTCTTTTCTAATGCTTCTATTTCTTCATCCATTTCTGTTAATATTTTGGCGATCGCTTTTTGTTCGGGAAGTGGGGGAAGGAGTATTTCTATATTTTTTAAATTACTTTTAGAAATACCATATACTGATATACCAGTAGCAATTTTTTGTAGAGATTGCTTAACATATTTGTTTGAAGTAATATATGCTTTAAACTCATCAGCTAAAAGTTGTTTATTTCCTCGTAACAGTAATGTATGTAATCCTGATACAATTTCTTTATTTCGGATATTTTTGATCTCAATACTAATTCCTAAACCTTCATAATCTTCAGAAGCATCTGCTATAATTAAATCTCCATTTTTTAAAATAGGAAGTTTTTTAACTTTTTCTCTGTCTATTAAAGGTATATTATACTTATCACAATCTAAAAATAAATTCCATTTTGTATGAATATCTCCATAATGTATATAACCCACATTTCCATATTCTGATAAATCACTTCTTGAATTACTTCCTGTAGAAAGAAAATCAAAACATTCTTTAAAAGTTTTCACCTCCCACTCACCAGTAAAACCAGGTAAGCGTTTTTTACCTGTGAGTAATTCTTGCATTGTTCCCTGTTTGATGTTACGCTTTTTGGTGATGAGTTTATCTATTGCTGTAATTAGGTTATCTACATCACTAAGAGATTGAGCGATCGCCTTTTGTTCAGCAAGTGGGGGAAGGGGTATTTGTAACTTTTTGAAACTATTAAGATTTAGATGTCCAACAGTTGAACCTACAGTATCACCAAGTAATCTTTTTTGGGTATCTTGAAAAGTTAGAAGGTACAAAAGAAAACTTGGATATAGTTTATTTATTAAAGGTTGCAAAACAATAATACTTTCATAGATACTAAACTCTGTTTCTGTATCAACTAAAGCACATACTCCAAGACTTCCAGATTTACTAACTAAAACATCACCTAATTTTGCTTTTCTATATTTTGTAAGTTGTTTATGTTGTTTATTTGAAATAAATAAAACATTTTTGAAAGAAAGTTTTCCATTAGATATATCAGTAGCTCTAATTAATGGTACTCCTCCATGATTAACATAGTCAACCTTTGCAGTTAATCCTAAAAAAATATCTTGACAATATCTAGTTATAGAATCAATTTCCCAATCTACAGGAATAACCCCCACCTCAGAAACCTTAAAACCATCAGGAATACTCATAAAACCCCCCAAAAAAAACAAACAAAAAATCAAATCAATCTGCGTTTATCTGCGTTTATCTGCGTTCCATTTATTGAAATAGTCGGGTCTAAAACCTTGCCTTTAAAGGCGAAAAGTTTTTTGATCGGGGTATATATAAATCCCCGTTACAAAAACGGCCTCCTGCCTCCTGCCTTCGTTATCTATCACCAAACAAACCCCATTTGTTGTAAATGTTGATCAACCAAACTCGTCAATTTATCCACCTCATTAGTCAACTCAAACAAAGGAGTATCATAACGTTCACCTAACTCCTTAATTCTCTGCGTCAACCGTTGGGAAATACGATCCATTTCCGCATTTATCCCTTGTTTTAAAATCCCCATCCATTTATCATCCACCACCAAACTCTTAACTTCCTCCTCCGTCAACTCCCTATATTTCTTTAACACCTTATGATGTAACTCTTGGGTAGAGTCCTTAATTTTCTTATTCAAAATTGCTTCCGACTCTAGCAATTGTAAATAGGATTTTAACACCTGCAACTCTTCCGCATCTGCAAATAAAGGATTTTTTTGGATTTCCTTAATTCTCACATTAATATTAGTCTTAGTAATTTTCCCACTGTCATTAGTCACTTCTTCTAATAAACCTTCCTCTCCTCCATATTCTTCTTGCATTTCTTCCTGTTGTCTGATTATATCATCTTTCTGATTTTCCAACTGAGCTATTTTACTTTGTTCCTGAAGAAAATAATTATTAATGATTAAATCTTCCGGTATCAATTCACAAACATAATCGATAATTGTACCTTTTTTATTGGTGATGGGTGTAAGTTCTGCTTTCCAACCATCTTCAACTATCATATACACATCATCCCCCATGACTTCCAACCAATAAGTTAACAGATATTGATAAACGTCATACTTATCTATTAAATTTTGTCCTGTAAATGCCGCAAGTAAATTCTCACCTAATTTATAGATAATTTCCCTGGGTTTATCTCCTGGTTGGATAGCTTTTAATAAGGGTGTATGTTGTTTTTCCCAAGTTGTAAAAACCTGCTCTATTTTCTGACTATATTTGATAAATTCAGGATGATGAAAAATACAATTTTTAACTTCATTTGCAGCAACTTTTAACTGTTGATATCCGGGGTTTTCGGTTGGTGCAAATAATTCTTGTTGTAAGTTGGGGTAAACTTGCCAAAATTCCCCTAATGCTTGAATATCTTTCTCTGGTATTCCTCCCAATAAATGCGCTGCAATATCTTGAATGTCTTCCGCTTCTTGGGAGTCTATATAACGGGGAATGTTCAAGTTAAAATCATTATCGGCAATTTCTGTTAACGACACCATGCGGGAATATTTAGCAATTTCTAATTGCTTATTAAACACATCCACAATTTTATGTATATCCTGTTCCCGCAAACGGTTTTTATTACCATCTTTGACAAATCCTTTACTAGCATCTATCATAAAAATGCCGGCAGAATTACCCGCTTTTTCTTTATCTATGACAATAATACAAGCTGGTATTCCTGTACCATAAAAAAGGTTAGGAGGTAAGCCGATTATACCTTTGATTATACCTTGATTGATGATTTTTTTTCTAATATCTGCCTCTGCATTACCCCGAAATAACACCCCATGAGGTAAAATTATCGCTCCTTTTCCCTGGGGTTTTAAGGAGGCAATTAAATGTAATAAAAAAGCATAATCGCCGTTTTTTGCGGGAGGTATTCCATAATCTGAAAATCGTTTAAATTCATCTTTTTCTAGGTTAATTCCTGTACTCCAAGCTTTTGCCGAAAAGGGAGGGTTAGCGACTGCAAAATCAAAGGTTTTTAAACTACCATCGCTATCTTTAAAGTGGGGAGTTGATAAGGTATTATCTTGTTTAATTTCTGCGGTAGGATGTCCATGTAATATCATATTCATCCGCGCTAGGGAGTAGGTAGCGTTATCCATTTCTTGCCCAAAAATGCTGATTTTGATTTCTGTTTCATCCGCAGCTTTTAATAATAATGAACCACTCCCACAGGTAGGATCATATATACTTTGTTGGGGACTGGTAACGCTGTTAATACCAATGACTTTTGCAATGACGCGGGAAACTTCCGCAGGGGTGTAAAATTGTCCTTTACTTTTTCCTGACTGGGTGGCAAAGTTCCGCATTAAATATTCATAAGCATCGCCTAAAATATCATCTCCATCGGCGCGGTTTTTGCTAAAATTTAAGGCAGAATTTTCAAAAATGGCGACTAAGTTAGTTAGTCGTTCTTTCATTTCTTGGCCTTTTCCCAGTTTATCAGGATCGTTAAAATCAGCATCATTAAATATATTACCTAAGTCGTTAGCTTGGGCGAGATTTTGAATAATTAAATTGATTTTTTCGCCAATATCTTTTTTACCTTTTAAGTTCACAATATCCTGAAAACTGCCGCCTTGAGGTATTTCTATAAGTGCATCTTCAACGTCTGCATATTTGTCAGATACGTATTTAACAAATAATAAAACTAAAACATAGTTTTTATATTGGGAAGCATCCATACCCCCCCGCAGTTCATCGCAACTTTTCCATAAAGAACTGTAAAGTTCGCTTTTCTTAATTGCCATTTTGTGTATCCTAGAGATGCCCGAATGAAAGAATTGTTAGGAATTATGTTTTAATAATTGTATTCATTATATAGTATTATTAATTGATTTGTAAAGTCTGATTATTAACCCAATGTTTAAACCATAGGACTTACGGAAGATGTGACTGAAAACCTTATTCTTGCGTAGGGGCAATTCATGAATTACCCCTACTGATGTTTTCACGTAACCTTAATATTAAATCTTTGGGTTTTTTACCAGACAAAATCAAACTTGCCAAAAAACTTAAATCTAAATCTGGCAAAAATACACTTTTTGAAACTTTCTCATACTTATCACCCTGCAAAGAATATAATAAAAATTGATTATTTTGCCAAAATAAAACTTCCCGTACACCCAAACCTTGATAAATCAATAAATCATCAATTCCCCCACTCGTCACAACTACTTCAATCGCCAGATCAGGAACAGATTTTTCAGAATCAAAACAGTAACATTCATCTGGTTCAATACCCCTAGCGGACGCTTCCCTTCTGAAAGTAGTTGATCCTAAAGGATAAAAATCAATATCTTTTTCTATAAAATAAGTTTCTAATAATAAAGCAATTAGCTTTTTATCAAACTCATGACGACGACTAGGAGACATTATTTCTAAAACACCTTCTAAATATTTAAACCGATAATGGGAAGTATTTTCAAATCGCTGTAATAGTATCTCATATATATTCCAGTTAATGCCATTCATCAGTAAAATTTGGTCAGAATCAACATCTTGTAAAGCTGATTGACTTGTTAATTCTTTCCAGCAACTTAATTTATCCAGTAAACCCAACATAATTACTACTCCAACATACATTTAACTTCTGTAGGGGCATTAATTTGTCAACGCAGACAAATTATTTGGCAAACGACAACAGAATAAATGGAGAATAGGAGACTCGAACCCCTGACCTCTGCGGTGCGATCGCAGCACTCTACCAACTGAGCTAATTCCCCTTGATCACATCCTATTTTAACACTCGGTCTTTATATTGTTCACATCTTGCTGCAAAAAAATTTCCTGTACCCGTTCTAATTCCAACTCTGTCAAATAGTCAACTGTCCAGTTAGCTTGACGCTGTAACATATGAAATGGGTAAGTATTGGCAACTCCTACAACTTGCATCTGAGCGCGTTTGGCTGCTTGAATACCCGCCGGAGTGTCTTCAATAGCTAAACATTCCTGACTTTGCAAATTTAAATCTGGATATACTTGATTTAATTTTTCTACAGCCAGCAAATAACCTTCTGGTTGGGGTTTACTGGTGGTGATGTCATCACCTGCGACGATAACCGTAAAATATTCAATCAGTTTAGCACGTTCCAGCACCAGTTGGATTTCTTGACGCAAAGCACCGCTAACTAAACCGAGTTTAAGGTTTTGCGATCGCACCTGAAAAATTAAATCTTCTATTCCCGAATACAAAGGCAATTTTTCCAGTTTTTCCAGTTCTTGTACATAAGCTTGGGCTTTACGTTGCAGCAATTCCATTAAATACTCTTCTGTAGCCACTCTACCACGATTTTTGAGCAAATCTTGAAAACAAGCGCGATCGCTTCTTCCTAAACAACCTTGACGCTCATGCAGCTTTTGCGGTTGCAAATTTTCCTGCACTAGAATTTCATCTATTAATTTTAAATGAATTGGCTCATCTTTGACAATGACACCATTAAAATCGAATAAAACTACCTTTAAACTCATGCAAACACGCTAGTGCTATAATAATTAAGATCCTCAACAATAATTATGATGTATTTTGGCGTGCATGACCAGCCAAGATACCGGGTAAAATTCCCAAATTTGATGGACTTTGTGCGTGAAAGGATAATCTATTCTCCCGACTTTTGTAGGGTTTAGCAATGCTAAACCCCTACGACTCCTTACCTTTATTCTTGATCTGGCCTAACACTTAAATATCTATCTTTGCGAATAGTATTGATCACAGTTTGAATGTAACTTTCTGCTGCTCCCAAAGTTTTTAATAAATGATTTCCTAACTCTAAAGCTGCTTCAAATTCAGGTTGTACAACTTCCTTCGCACCCATTTGGGTTAAAATATCAATTTCCTTGTTATTATGTGAACGCGCAATGACATCTAAATGGGGTGCAATAGTCAAAGCATTTTTTAAAAGTAAACGGGTACTAGCAGCGTCAGGAAGGGCGATCGCTAAAGCTTTAGCAGTGGCTAAATGTGCTTTTTCTAATACTAATTCTGAATCTGCATCACCAAAAATATAAGGTATTTGACGCATTCTTAATCTTTGTACAGATGCTTCGCTATTTTCAATCACTAAAACTGGATATCCTTCAGTTTGTAAGATATTAACAACTACTTGCCCTACTCTACCATAACCTGCTACAACTACATGATCAGTCATTATTTCTGGCATAGATATGGTTTTGGGTGCAGAAAATCTTTGTAAGAAATTCCCTAGTACGGGATTTTGATTTAAATTATCAGCAATAAAAGGAGTAACTTTAAGTGAGAATGGTGTGAGAATGAGTGTAATTGCTGTTGTTCCTAATAATAAAGAATAGGTTTGTTGAGATATCAATTCTAATTGCAACCCTACCAAAGCTAATACAAAAGAAAATTCACCTATTTGGTTAATTCCCAAACTGACTATAATTGCATTTTTCAGAGAATAACCAAATTTTAAAACAATTCCGAAAATAATTACAGCTTTACCCAACATGACTAAAGCCACAAGTTCTAAAATTATAGCAAAATTGCTGATGAGAATAGCCGGATCAATCAACATTCCAATAGAAGCAAAAAACAAACTAGCAAAGGTATCTCGCAAAGGTAAAATTTTGGCTAATGCCTGATCAGCATAATCAATTTCTGATATCATTAATCCAGCGACAAATGCCCCCATTGCAATGGAAAGTCCCAAGTGTGCAGTTATTAAAGCAACTCCTAAACATAAAGCAATTACAACTAATAAAAATAACTCATTGCTTTCTGTAGCGGCAATATTGCTTAACACACGAGGCACTACCCACCGACTAAATATAATTGCAACTACAACAAATATTGTAATTTTAACTAAAGCCAAACTGAGAGCTACTGCAATATTTTCTGGTTGTTGTAAAGCTGGAATTATTGCCAACATCACACCCAAAGCTAAATCTTGAGCGATTAAAATTGCCAGCATAATTTGCCCATGTACTGTATTAACTTCACCCTTTTCTGTGAGGGTTTTTAATACTATTGCTGTGGAAGAAAGAGATAAAACCGCACCTAAAAAGATGCCTTTTGTAATGCTAGAAGCCCAACCTGTTAAGAGGGTGACTATTGTTACTAAGGCAATTGTTAAACCGATTTGTAAGAAACTACCTTTAATAGCAATTTCTTTCACTCGTTTGAGTTCTGCTAAAGAAAATTCTACACCCAGCGCAAACAGCAGAAAGGCAACTCCAATTTCCGCTAAAGATTTAATTTCATTCACATTACTTAATAACTTAAACCCAAAAGGTCCAATAGCAAAACCACTAACTAAATAACCCAGTATCACAGGTTGACGCAACCGATGGGCAAAAAATCCTCCTAAAGCAGTAGCGACTAACACTGTTGTGATATCCAAAATTAAACTATGTTCTGTTGGCATCTTTTTTTTGAATTTATTTTGTTCAGGACTTACGCAAAAGGGAACGAAAGTAGGGGTAATACCCTTCGGGAAGCAAGCTACATGAATTACCCCTACGCAAGAATAAGGTTTTTAGTCATATCTTGCGTAAGTCCTATTGTTATCAACTGATGTCACTTACTTTCAGAGTAGCTTGAATTGATAACAGTAAACAGGTAAACAGATCCCCAACTTCTTCAAGAAGTCAGGGATCTATATCCAGGGATATAAAAAACCTTGGAACTTAAAAAAACTTGGAATATAAAAAAACTTGGAATATAAAAAAACTTGGAATATAAAAAAACTTGGAATATAAAAAACTCCAAGTCTGAAATTAAGATTTATTGGTTTTTGGTTTTGAGATTTTTTCCTTACAGCGTCAAAGATTGGGGGTTGGTTTCAATCAATTTTGCTAAATCTTGCAAGAATGCAGCCGCATGAGCGCCGTAAATAATACGATGGTCACAGGTGATGTTAACCTTCATTTGTTGACGCACACCAAATAAACCATCTGCGGTAGCGACAACTTGGGGACGAGCAGCAGCGATCGCTAAAATTGAACCTTGTCCTGGTGGTAAAATCGCATCAAAGGTATCGACACCAAACATTCCCAAATTAGACAGAGTAAATGTACCAGTGCTGTATTCCTCTGGTTGTAGTTGTTTCGCTCTGGCTCTGTCTACCAAAGATTTCCAGTTGCGTGACAGAGAATAGATATCTACCTGATCGGCGTTTTGTAACACTGGTGTAATCAAACCACCATCATCCATTGCCACAGCGACAGAAACATTGATATTGGAATGATAAACAATACCTTGATCTGAATAACTGGCGTTAAGTAAAGGATGTTTTTGTAATGTCACCGCTACAGCTTTCGCTAATAGCGCCGTCATGGTGACACCTTTAGATTTAATTTGTTTGTAAAGTTTATCTAATCCATCCGTGGTAATGGTGTAACCAACATGGAATATAGGTACTGCTAGGCTGGCCATCATATTGCGTACCACCGCATTTTGCAGAGTAGTTAATGGTACGACTTGACCAGGAACGGCAGCAACAACTGGGGCGGGTGCAGGTGTTGGTTTTGCCGGAGCAGCGGCGGCGGGGGCGGGTGCAATAGGAGTAATAACCGGGGTAGTAGGTGGCTGAACTTTACCAACAGCAGCTTCTATATCTTCGGCGACAATGCGACCGTAAGGACCACTACCTTTAAGGTTATTTAAATCAACTCTTAATTCTTTCGCCAACTTGCGAGCGCGGGGTGAAGCTACTAACCGTCCTTCCCGATGGTTTGAGCCATTTTGAGAAGCTGTTGCAGGTGCGGCTACAGTTGCCGCAGCGGCCACAGGTACGGGCGCGGGTGCGGATGCAGGTGCGGCTTCAGCTACAGCACTACCACCACCAGCCATAGCCTTAGCGGCTTCTATTTCTGCTTCTGTTTCGGCAACGTAAGCGATCGCCGCACCAACAGGGGCGCTTTCACCAGCTTGGACAATGATATGGGCTAGAAATCCTTCATAGAAAGTTTCCACATCCATATCAGCCTTATCTGACTCGACAACCACCACTGTTTCGCCTTTTTCCACTTTATCCCCCGGCGACTTCACCCAAGAGACTATCTTTCCCTCAGTCATGGTGGAACTCAGCGCCGGCATAAATACTTCATGAATGCTCATAATGGTGGTTTCAGAATCAATAATTTTATGGACTTTAACAAATGTCGCCAGATCGAATTGTATCTTGCTATGAGGATTTTAGAGCAAATGATTGGGGACTGGGGACTGGGGACTGGGGACTGGTGACTGGTGACTGGGTAATCAATTTTATTTTTCCCAATTACCAATTACCCATTACCAATTATCAACAGGACTTACGCAAAAGGGAACGAAAGTAGGGGTAATTCATGAATTACCCCTACGCAAGAATAAGGTTTTCAGTCACATCTTGCGTAAGTCCTATGGAACTCAAAACAAAGGTAGATGTCTATAAATAAAGCAATCATTAATAGTTCGTCAATAGCAACTAAGATTGCTGTATGTAGCCAGAGTCAAGGTATCTAGGAAATCACCTGTCACCTGCTATATATATCCTCCTTACCACTCCTTCACACACAAAACCTGCTCATCAGCAGTTACTAGGGGTGAAAGTTAAATCTAAAACTCTTGGAACTTTCCCTTTCAATACTATTATTATGTCGGCAAAGCTCAAATTTCTTTTAATTTTGATACTCAGCATCTTTGCCACTGCTGCTGGGGTTTATGTGATGCAGCGACAGCCTTCTGCTTTGATGACTGGAACTGCTAATGGACAACAGCAGCAGTTATATGTAGAACAAGATTCATCAGCATTGCTGACTTATCCTGAACGTTCTCATTATAAAACTATTCCTTTAGAAAGTATCAATTCTATTCTCCAAGGCAGTGACCCTGCTACTCTGGCTTTAAATATTCTAGATGATGTGAAATCTATAGAGGTCAAGCCGCAAGTAGAGGTAGCTTATCCCCAACCAAACCAAGCTTTAGTGACAATTACAAAACTCAATCCAGTAAAAAATAATTCAGTTAATTCAGTAAGTGCAATTAAATATCGAGTAGAGATGAGCCGCTTTGGGCGATCGCTCTTGGTTAGTTCACCCCCAGTCTGGGAAATTATCTGGGCCGGTTCTCAAGTCCAATGTTTCTCAAAAACTCCAGCCCAAAATAATTTGACCCAAAACTGTGATTAGTTGGGAATTGGGAATTGGGAATAAATAGGGGTTGCTGAGAAAGTCTTTCCGTGAGGGCATAGGAGTCAGGAGTCAGGAGTCAGGAGTCAGGAGTCAGGAGTCAGGAGTCAGGAGTCAGGAGTCAGGAGGAGATTTGAAAATTTCTTTGCCATCTCTTGAAATCCCAAAAAATGCACACTTTTTCCGGTATACCCTTCAAAACCCTTGCACTAATTTCTGTGTTTATCAGCCTCTAACCTTTGATATATCAAGGTTTTAGGTTTATTCAGCAAACCCTAAATAATTATCTATTCACTGTCCCCAGTCACCAGTCACCAGTCACCAGTCCCCAGCGATGCACTGAGCTTGTCGAAGTGTCCCCAGTCCCCAGTCCCCAGCGATGCACTGAGCTTGTCGAAGTGTCCCCAGTCCCCAGTCTCCAGCGATGCACTGAGCTTGTCGAAGTGTCCCCAGTCCCTAATAACTAAACATCTCCGCGAATTTCTTCGACTACACCATCACGGAGGACAATTTCAACTTGCATTTTACTAATGAGGTTGTCTCCAGTTTCTATCTTGAAAAAGCCTTCCATTTGAAATTGGTTAACTTCTTGATCTAACTCCAGATACTGCACTTGCTGAAGGTTTTGTAGTGATTGGTTTTTTTGCTCTAGCAGTTCACTTTTCTTTTGATTAACCTGAAGTTGGATATTGTCAATTTGTTGTATGGTTTGGGGTCCTGGTGGTTGTAAACTCTGTTTTTGTATGGCGGTTATTGCTCTTTGTCCTTCAATATCTAGCTGTTGCAGTTGCTGATCTAGTTGATTGATCTGCCCTTGCAATTGCTGTTGTACTTCCTCTTTCCAGAGAGGAGTAACAATAGCTTTGACGTTAACGACGCGCTTTAAAAGTAATTGAGGGTTGGATACATCCATAAAAATTTCACGTTCACTCTGATAGTTTGCAAGTGGAGTTATTTGGCAAACATTCCGTCAATAATATCTCGATATCGTTCCATGACAACGTGACGACGAATTTTTAAAGTTTGTGTCATCATGCCATTTTCAATGGAAAAGGGTTCGAGAATTAGTGTGAATGGTCCAATTCTGTCATCGGCTCTGTAACCTGGACGGTTTTTGACTTCCCGATTCAATTCCTGCCGATATAAATCCTGAATTATTTTACTCTCTAAGTCAATTTTTTGACTGGTTGAGCCAGTATGATCATCTTGAGTGCTTAATTTCAAATTCTGACTTTCTGCCCATTTTTCTAAGGCTTCCAGGTTGGGAACAATTAAAGCTCCTAGACTGCGCTCGTCTTGTCCTACGAGCATAATTTGATCAATATAGGGCGATCGCAAACAAGCATTTTCTATGGGTTGCGGTTCAATATTTTCCCCATTGCTCAAAACAATTGTATCTTTAGCCCTACCAGTCAGCACCAAATCATTTTGGGGTGTCACCCAGCCCAGATCACCGCTATCAAACCAACCTTCCGCATCTATGACTTTTTTTGTCGCTTCTGGATTTTTGTAATATCCTTGCATCACTTGTGGTCCTTTGAGCAACACCAAACCTCGTTTTCCTGCTGGTAAGGGTTGTCTCGTTTCTGGATCAACTATTCTAACTTCTGTTCCCGGTATTGGTTGCCCTGATGAACCCCGCAAATTTCGCCACGGACGACGGGCGTTTGTCACTGGTGAGGTTTCTGTTAAACCATAGCCTTGTAAAATCTCTACACCAATAATTTCAAAAAAGTTGTCTATATGTCGGGGTAGCGCCCCACCACCACTAATTACTTGCTTTATTCTGCCCCCTGTGGCTTCTCGCACTTTAGCATAAACTAATTTTTCTCCCAGTGCTTGAAACGGTGATAAGGCTAATTTTACTATTTTCGCCCCTATTCGCTCCATATCTGAGGCATTAACATGATCTAAACTCAATCCCTGGGCAATGCGTCGCGCTGTGATATATTTCTGGCTCATGTCCAAGAAAAATTTAATCAACTTCTGTTTATTGGCTGGTTGGCTGCGGAACTGCTTTTGTACTCCTTCATAAATTGATTCCCACAACCGGGGTACAGCAAACATGAAATGGGGTTTGAATTCTTTGAAATCATCTTTTACTGAGCGTAAATTAGTGTAAATTTGTGTACAACCTTGAGAAAGTAAAAAATACTCTCCACTGCGTTCATAACTATGCCATGTCGGCAGAATGCTAAGGACTATATCTCCTGGTTGTGGTTGAACTATAGTTCCCAAGGTCTTGACTTGGTGCAGCAAATTTTGATGAGAAAGCATCACACCTTTAGGTTTGCCTGTAGTCCCAGAGGTATAAATTAAGGTTGCCAAGGCATCACCGCTGGGTTTATTTGCTACTAAAGTTTGGTTGCTACCAATGTCTAGTAATTGGGTAAAATTGAGCAGTTGATAATTTTCTGCTGTTGGTGGTGTTTCATCAGAAAGTAAGACTACGAATTTAATCGGTAAGTCTTGCAAACCAGCTTCTAGTTTTTTGACTGTCTTGATATCTTCAACTACCAGCCCCGTACTACCACTATTGGCGATAATATATAGTAATTCTTCCCTTTCAGCTTGGGCGCTACGCACTGCGTTTACTGCTCCCGCAGTCATGATCCCTTGATCAGCAATAAACCAGCGCGGACTGTTATCTGCTATCAGGGAAATGCGTTGTCCAGTGCTAGATGTTTCATCCTCACCCATATTCACCCCTAAAACCTGCAAACCCGCTGCAAATCGTTGAATTTGTAAGGATAGCTGAGAATAGGTAATCTTTACTTCGGGTTTTGCGTGGGGGTTATGCAAGGCAACAATATTACCAAATTTCCTGGCAGCCAAAGTCCATATTTCTGGCAACGACTCAACATTTGTGTAATCTGCCAAACTTTGCAATGCTCGGTATTCTCGCTCAGTGACGTTGGATAAAAAAGAGGAATCAGGTTGTATTTTTGACATAGCACTTAGTTGTTTAGTGTTTAGTGTTTAGTAAATTTGTGATTTTTCTAATAACAGTATTAGATATCAGCTTTCCTGACTGTGTATGACAGTAGCACAATTTCCACAGTTCTATTGACCAAACCTTATGCTAAACTAAATTTATATAGATTAAATGCAATAGTTCTTTCTTGGTATAGTTCCATGTATTTTACTGCGTCAGCTACCCAATGACCAATTCATAGTTACTAATTCATAATTCTTAATTCTCTCAAACCTATTTGCATAAGTCAAAAAACCAGGTTGCTCTACAGTCTAGAGATGATGAATTATGAATTATTACTGCCTAATTTCTGAAGGAGGTGATTAGCTATAGGTTTAATTGAGGCATTATTAATTACTATCATCAATGCTTTTGCTTGTCTAGCTTTGCCCAAGTTTCTATATATGCTGTCTTCTGGCAAAACCAAACTACCTAAACCTTCACTGATAGATTCTAGGTTGAATACAGCTAAAGTAGAAGTTACGAGTTTTCCCTATTGTACAGTTTACCATTTGACTGGTAGCCAATTTTGTAAATTTAGCCCTCAATTTTGTTCTCGGTGTTCTCCTGGCTGGGGAGAATAAATAGCTTATTTAGGGGTTGCTGAGAAAGTCTTTCCGTGAGGGCATAGGAGTCAGGAGTCAGGAGTCAGGAGGAGATTTGAAAATTTCTTTGCCATCTCTTGAAATCCCAAAAAATGCACACTTTTTCCGGTATACCCTTCAAAACCCTTGCACTAATTTCTGTGTTTATCAGCCTCTAACCTTTGATATATCAAGGTTTTAGGTTTATTCAGCAAACCCTATTTAGCTTATTTGGTTTGGGGAAAGGTTAAAAGTTTTTGCTTTTTCCTTTACCTCTTCCTCTGAATTTTAAGTTTTTTAAAGTTATAATTAGTTATGTAAAGTATTTGATTTATTTATATACAGCAAAAGAAATTCAAAATCGAATAATTGCCCTAAGATCAAAGTTATAGTTCATACTAGATCAGACCAGCAACCAAGTTTCACAAAGGGAGAATGATCTATGAGTTTAATAGATGGTATACTTATAACTTTGTTAAATACGGTTGTCTGTTTGGTTTTACCTAAATTTTTATCTGTCATACTTCCTGTGAAAAAGACGCAAATAAATCAGGAAGAACAAAAGATTACTGAGATGACTGTCCCTACATCAGAACATATTCCAGAAATTCCCAGTTTTTCTTTAAGATAGAAACTACTCGCCTATCAGAATTAATAATGAAATAATGAAATGCTGAGATTCTCGACTTCTTGAAGAAATCGAGAATCTTGTTAGTAATTAGTGTTACCTCTTAACAATTTGTTCCATCGTCACATACTGAGGTTCGGCACTGGGAGTAAATTTACACTTAGAAAGTGGTGTAAAAGGTTCTATTCCAGTACCGTCATTTTTGATTTCTACACCCTGCATCATTCCCAAATCTTCATGAATGAGAATGTGACAATGCAGCACATATTCACCATAGTAGTCTGGGAATCGCTGCACAATTATTTTGCTCGATGCTCTGGCGACAGCGATAGTATCATACCAACGCCAATTACTGGAATCATCTGGTCCGTTGGGATCTATTTTGTCCCCTACTACTTGGAAGGGATTAACATGAATATGGAATGGATGGGGTGAACCACCTGTTCCTTTGTCTCCACCAGAAACATTTTTGATAGTCCAAATTTCTGCTGTGTTCACACCTACGATAATTTTCTTATCTTCATCTACACCATATCCATCTACACCATATTGATGTTCATTCACTGCATACTTTCCGTACTTATTAACAACATCTTTTCCTGCTCTTAAGGGAATACTAAAGCGTACATCTTGGACTGGGCGTTTTAATAATCCTGCTGCTGTAAACAGTTCCTGATATTCGATAGGTTGTAAATAATCAGGTAACTTTCCGGGTATTAAATAATCATTGGTTGTAGGATCTGGATCATTGCCATTTTCGGCGGATGTGCTGACTTTGATGGTAGCTAAAAGCTCTGGTTTGGTGATTCTTATATCTGTCCACACATCTTTGATCAAAGATAATGTACTCCCATCTTCAATGCTATCTGGCAACCACAAGATAAAATCGGCTCGATTCCCAGGAGCAAGATCCCAGCCTTTAGTGCCTGTGGATTGGGGGTTTTTACCATAGAAGGAAATACCATCCACGGCGATCAGATACATCGGCACGATCTGATCATAATAGGCTTCTTTTTTGTCAAAATTTTCGGGCTTGAAGTTTTTCACCAGCTTGAGATTGGTGAAACTACGTGGTGTTGCTCCCCCATTGATAAACCGCCAACGCTGCCACTGTTTTTTATTGACTTTAATAGTTGGTTGATAAAGTCCATTGACTAAAAAGGTGGCGCGAACACTTGTTTGTGATTCTTGTGGGTAAATGTCGGTTTGTTTTGCCAGTCCACCAATTACTTCTTGTACTAACCAAACTTTATCCAGTTCTGAAGGTACTATTTCATTTTCTTTGGGTTCAGGAATAATTATTGCCCCTACTAGTCCGTTGGATACCTGTAACCCAGATGACCCATGCAGGTGGGAGTGATACCAGTGCGTACCAGGTGCATGAAAGTCTGGTAATTTTACGGTGTATTGCTGGCTTTTACCAGGATTCACTGATATGAGTACGCTGTCAGAGGCGATGCCATTTTTCATCTCTGGTGATACGTGCAAACCGTGAAAATGCAAGTTCGTGGTGTTGAAACAACCTGGTGCATAATTGTCTTGAGTCATGCTAATGTGACATTCACCTTGATCTATCACCGGAAATTGGTTGTTAAAATTGATGTTCAGTTCGTCTCCTGGTTGGATATATAACGCTTCTCCGGGAACATGACAGTTATAAGTACGTACCTCTATGGATTGATAGGTCAATTCATCTTTCTCTGGATCTATTTGCTGACCTGGTATTTGCAATGAGGCTATTCTTGTATTGATTGTGTGGTTCAGTTTTCCCCCAGCACTTTTGATTTTGCTGAGTTCTTGAAATTCCTGATGAATGGGAACTGGGATTTTGGTATCACAATTTTCAATTATTGTTGTTCCCTGTGCTGTATGACTACCTTCCGCTTGGGCTATTTTCGGTAAGGCTAGGGCAGCAGCAGTGATCACACCTGCACCGATAAACTGACGACGAGTAAAAACAGATTTTTCTGGTTCTGATGGGAACTGTTCTTGCTGTGTCATGGCAAACTCCTGATATATGTGGAAATACTGTTAAAAATCGATGCGTTAATATTGCGGAAATCCTCTTTAAATTAGTGTTTCTGCAATTGCGTATAGGTTGGATTCAGATTATAGACGTGGATTGCAGTATAAGATATGACTTATGACTTATGCAAAACTTGACTCAAAACCTGATTCTTGCGTAGGGGTAATTTATGAGTTACCTCTACTTTCGTTCTGTTGTGCATAATTCCTGTAAGTAAGTCTGAGGTAATGTGTAACTAAATTTTTCCTAGTTTTAAATATTTTCTTGTAAGTAAATTTGCTTAAATTACACATTACCTAGATTAATCAATTACAGTTGATGACTGTAGTTATAAAATGATTACTCCCACTGCAAACACATATTAGTTTCACAAGTCTTTTACGTGTGTCTGAGTTATTTTTTTACCCGCGACGAATGCTAGAGCGCAGTACATTCACTTCTTGAATTAAGTCAACAATCCGCTTTTTCGCTTCCTTTGCAGAACTTTTATCTTTTCCTCCTAAAGCTAGTCTAGCTTCTGTCCAATCACGGATAATTTGTTCTTCTTCTGCTTCGTCTCCCTCATCTAAAAGCATGAAGCGACGGAAATATGGTACATCCCATTCAACCATGTGTGTCCAGACATCGTAGGGAGCAATAGTCCAATCAATTTGCCAAACTTGTTGAAGGAGTCGAAGGAAAACCTTTTCTTCACTGGTGCGATCGCCGCTATCTACTAATGATGCAAGTGCTGCGCTTAATTGTCCTTTATCCATTTTACCCTCCAAATTATTTTGGATGATTTTTTCTTTTATATCTTACACGGATTATTCCATTATCTATGTGTAAATTTATTGCAATCTATAAAAAAATCATCAATGAAGAGAAGCTTTAGTATACAAAATTTAATAAAACATAAATTATATTTTAAATTCAAGTTAAACAAACATATACTTTATCTAATTCTGACTACAAAGTTTATTTAACAAGGGTTTTGGCGTTTAATCAAATCAGATACTTATGCAAAAACCAAGTAGTTACGATTTGATTAACGGCAAAATTATCTAAACAATAATAAATAATAACAGTTGGTAAAAAGTTGGTATTTATTAGCAATTGGTTGGTATACAAAAATATGAAAAGATTTGTATCAGATTCTATATTTAAATCAAATTACAAATTATTTACTTGTCAGAAATAAGAGAATATGGCAAATAATAATAAAGCTAGGAAAATGCTATTATCTCTGAAAATATTACTGTGGAATTTCTGACCCCATCTTTTGATGCTCAAGCCAATAATTATGATCAACGTGCGGGTTTATCTGAAGAACTTTGTCGGCAAATTGTGAAAGTTGCGCTTGCTTATGGTGAAGTACAACCTAATGATTTAGTTGTCGAAGTTGGTGCGGGTACAGGCATAATTGGTCAGTGGTTTGTACAATCATCATGCCATTACATAGGTTTTGATATCTCCCCAAAAATGCTGGAGGTTTATAAATCGAGGCTGTATAGCAATAAAAGTAATAAAGATAACTGGACATTGTTAACAGCCGATGGTAACGAAAAGTGGCCTGTGGCAGATGCTACAGCCCGCGTGATTTTCAGTTCCAGAGCTATTCACCTCTTGGATACAAAACATACCGTCAATGAATTATTTAGAGTAGCGAGCGATCGCACCCTTTTTTTTATTGGACGTATCCAAAGACACAAATACAGCATCAAAGAACAAATCAGACAACAGATGCAAAAACTATTACAAAGTCACGGGTTGTCAGGAAAAGGGGGAGAAAAAAAACAGCGTCAACTGATGGAACTATGTGTACAACGTGGGGCAAAAGAAATAGAACCAGTAGTAGTGAGTGAGTGGAAAGTTACCAGTACACCACAGGAATCTATAGATAATTGGCAAAAAAAACCAGGTTTGGGGGGTATCAACCTGGGACAAGAAATCAAACAAAACATCCTAGAAGAACTGCAACTCTGGGCTAAAGCCACCTATGGCCGACTAGATGAGCAGATGGAATCCCAAGAAGCCTACATTTTACAAGGCGTGTATTTAGTGGGTGACTGGTGATTGGTGATTGGGGACTGGTGATTGGGGACTGGGTGAGAAAAACTAAGTCTTTATCCTGACTCCTGACTCCTGACTCCTGACTCCTGACTCCTGACTCCTACTATAAAACTCAGGTAAAAATTCTCATCAAAATTATGACAAATACAATTCCGGCCTTAGACAATCAACTATTATCACAATTGGGACAATCTATAGTTCAAGGTTCTCTCAGTGATCAAAAATTACTCGCACAGACATCTTTAGAACCATCAATCAAGATTTTGCCCCATGCTTGCGTTCTCAAAATAGGTGGTCAAAGTTTCATTGACAGGGGAAGGGCGGCAGTTTTTCCTTTAATAGAGGAAATAGTGGAAAACTTAGGCCAGCACAAAATGATTATTGGTACTGGAGGCGGTACGAGGGCGCGTCATGCTTATAGTGTGGGCTTAGATTTAGGTTTACCCACAGGAGTTTTAAGTGTTCTGGGAACTTTTGTGAGTATGCAAAACGCCAGAATGATTCATTATTTATTAGCAGAACATGGCATACCTTTTATTGAACCAGTGCAGTTTCCCCAGTTACCTTTATATTTAGCAGAAAGGGGAGCAGTGGTTTTCTTTGGAATGCCTCCTTACACTTTTTGGCATGAAAACCCGACTAATGGCAGAATACCACCCCATCGCACAGATACAGGCGCTTATTTAGTCAGCGAAGTATTTGGCGCTAAGTCCATGATTTTTATCAAAGATGAAGAAGGACTTTATACAGCAGATCCTAAAAAAGAAAGAAACGCCAAATTAATCAAAAAAGTTTCTGTGTCTGAACTCAAAAGTTTAGATTTGCAGGATGTAATTATCGAACGTTCAGTATTAGATTTAATGGCTAATGCTACTAATAGCCGTTCTATTAGAGTAATTAATGGACTGACAAAAGGCAATTTAACTAGAGCTTTGAATGGCGAAGATATCGGTACACTCATCTACGCTGATGAAAATTAGCTAGATATTTGATGGAAATTGAATTGTAAAATGTGAAATAAGGTGGTATTTATCCAATGGTACAAACAAATATTAATGGTGATTACAGACAACATTTAACATCCCTATTAATGCGCGAAAGTTTAATGGATAGGGATGTAGAATTAACCACAGAAGAAAAATTAACAGAAGCACCAATTATTAGAATGCTTCCAGATACTCATGTAGTAAAAATTGGAGGTAGATCAATTATTGATGCTGGGAGGGCGGTTACTTATCCAGTCATTGAAGCTTTAGGCCAAGTTTTACAATCGAAAAAATTAATTATTGGCGCTGGTGGTGGTGTTAGAACTCGTCATGTTTTTTCCATTGGTATTGACTTAGGAATGCCCACCGGTGTATTAGCTACATTAGCTCAAGCTGATGCTTTGGGTAATGCACATATTTTAGGTGCGTTACTTGCTCCCTATGGAGTTGTAGCCATTCCCCCGGAAATTTTTGGACACCTTTTACCCCTATTTATTAGAACTGTTCCAGGTGTAATTTTTAGTGGTGTTCCTCCTTATTCTTTATGGGAACATCCCCCAGAAATTGGGCGTGTACCTCCTCATGGTAGTGATGCAGGAGCATTTTTATTAGCCGAGTGTTTTGGTTGTGAAACTGTCACCTTAGTTAAAGATGTTGATGGTTTATTTGATGAAGATCCTAAACAAAACTCTCGCGCTAATTTTATTCAGGAAATATCTACATCAGAAATCAAACACGGAAATTTCCAAACCCTACCTTTTGAAAGAATTTTAGTAGATTTGATGGCACATTCTCGATTAATTAAACGGGTGCAAATTGTTAATGGTTTACATCCAGAAACAATCATTGCGGCTGTAGAAGGTGAACACGTAGGAACAATGATTTATGCTGATTAAAACTGAAATCATAGCATATTTCATCTAAGTGAATTATACCATTAGCGGGCAAGATGCCCGCACCACAATCATGGTCTAATTAATACATAATTACAATACATAATTGAAGGATGAACAGGTTGAAAACAGCCGTTTTATCACCAATTACCAATTACCAATTACCAATTACCAGCTTTAACTAGACAACTAGCAAATTAAGTTAAGATACATTATTTTTTACCTTTTTCCCGTCGCCATCTAGCTCTAACTAAACGAATTTCATCAAAGGTATAACTTTCTCCTAAATATTCCCTAATAGGAGTTAAAGAAATATCACCCAAAACATCAATAACCTGCCAAATTTTCTTTTGTCGCTCAAAAGGTACTAATAAATTTAAATCTACAGGTTGATTTTTTTCGATTAAATCAGAAAGATGACGGATAATTGTAGTAGTTCTTACATTGCGTTTTGCAGCAATTTCTTGAATACTAAAACCCTGTTGATGTAATTCAAATGTGGTTGATTCTGTATCAGTTGGGTAATGATCTGTATTTTTGGGTGGTGGAAAACTTTGTTCTTGACAATGGGATTGAATTACTGATAAAAACTTTTCCCCATATTGACTGACTTTATAACTAACTACACCATCCAAGTTAGCAAATTCTTCTAAAGTTTTAGGTTTGACTTGTGCCATTAATTTTAAAGTCGAATCTTGAAAAATCATATAAGGTGGAAAACCCTGTTCATCGGCGATTTGTTTCCGCAAACTTCGCAACCTGTTCATTAAAAGTTCCACATCCAAAGCTTTACTATTCACATCTACTAAATTTAATCTTTGAGAAACAGGAACAGCAATAGAAACCTGGCGTTGTTTTCGCATTACTTCCCAACTTAAAGCATTCAGTTTTAACACCGAATAACCATCATTAGTTTGTTCTAATAAACCTTGATGTAAAAGCGATCTCCCTAACATTCGCCATTGATCAGCAGTTTTATCTTTACCGATACCATAAGTTGATAATTGATCATGTTTATTCAAAGTGATTTTTTGAGTTTTGGCACCTCGTAACACATCAATAATATAACTCATGCCATATCTTTCTTTACACCGCGCTACACAAGATAGAAATTTCATTGCTTCAATAGTCCAATCTTGCACAGGTTTGGGATAACGACAATTATCACAATTACCACAATTTCCGGGAAATCTTTCCCCAAAATAACCTAATTGAATTGTTCTTCTACAGTCTGTTCCTTCAGCATAATCTATGACTTGTCTAAGTTGTTGTTTAGCTATTAATTGTTCTTGGGGATCGGTTTTTTGGTTAATACTCCATTCAATAGTTTTCACATCACCAAAACTAAAAAATAAAGTACACCGTGATGGTTCACCATCTCTTCCTGCACGTCCTGATTCTTGATAATAACTTTCTAAATTACGAGGTAAATCTGAATGAATTACAAACCGCACATCTGGCTTATTAATACCCATACCAAAAGCAATAGTCGCTACCATTACCCGCACATCATCCCGAATAAATTTAGTTTGATTTTTGCTTCTTTCATCATCAGTTAAACCTGCATGATAGGGTAAAGCAGCAACTTTATCATTTTGTAATTTAACAGTTAGTTCATCAACTTTTTTTCGGGTTAAACAATAGATAATTCCTGAACCTTCATTTTCTCTGACTATTTCTAAGATTTCACTGTATGAACGACTGCTTTTAGGACGCACTTCATAATAAAGATTTTGGCGATTAAAACTGGCAATGTGAATACTTGGTTGTTTTAATCCTAATTGTTGAATAATATCTGCTCGCACTCTATCTGTAGCAGTAGCAGTTAAAGCGATAGTTGGGACATGAGCAAAACGTTTTTTTAATAATATTAATTGCCGATATTCTGGGCGAAAATCATGACCCCATTCAGACACGCAATGAGCTTCATCAATAGCAAAATTAGCCAGACCAATTTTTTCTTTAACTACATCTAAAAGCGGTAAAAATCTTTCACTAACTAACCGTTCAGGAGCAACATATAATAATCTAACTTTACCAGTCATAATTGCTTCTTCACGGGAGCGAACTTGATAGGTGTTGAGACTACTATTAAGAAATGTGGCAGCAATATTATTATTTCTCAGTGCTTCCACTTGGTCTTGCATTAATGCTATTAATGGTGATACTACGACTGTTAAACCTGGTTTTAAAAGTGCAGGTAATTGGAAACATAAAGATTTACCCCCACCAGTAGGCATGACTACCATTAAATCCCGATTTTGTAGAGCATCTTCGATAATTTGCCGTTGTCCAGGGCGAAATTGGTCATAACCAAAGTAATGTTTTAAAGATTTTTCTAGTTGGGGATACTGAAGCATGGTAAATGTGTGTGCAGTTTGTTCACGCAGGGATAAGGATATGAAAATTTTAACTCACGCTGGTTACACAACGGGGAATAGTGGCTATAATTATAAACTAGGATTGTCTGATAGTGAAGCGTGGCGTTAGCCATATCAGGATTTCTGGTTACTGAGCGACTTGTACTGAGCCTGTCCTGAGCCTGTCCTGAGCCTGTCCTGAGCCTGTCCTGAGCCTGTCCTGAGCGGTGTCGAAGGGCGGTGTCGAAGGGCGGTGTCGAAGGGCGGTGTCGAAGGGCGGTGTCGAAGGGCGCAGTCGAAGTAAGTCGAAGTAAGTCGAAGTACAGTATTTTAGGATCTACAAGATGAAGATGAGGATTTTATCAGTAATTACCCTGGTTTTTGAATTTTACTATCTTGTGAAAGAATTTAACCTGTAATTTCTTCAGATTAATTTAAAAAAGTGAACTGGATAAACTCATGTTTATTAGTATTGAACAGATTAGAGAGTCTCTTAAATATTTGGAAAAGGTAGATTCTTTTTCGGGAATTACTTTTTTAAAATTTAAGCAATTACAATTGCCAGTAGGTACTACTATTAAATTATCTTTATATTCGGAAATTAAAGATTTCTTAGAAAGATACTATCAACCCTGTAAAGGATCTAAATTTTCTTATAGATGTTTCCGTTTATCAAAAAATCAAGATAGATGGTTGAACCTTGACAAATATGTCAAGTCTATCATAAAGGATATTCATATAACGCTATTTATAGAAGCATTGATCTCTGATAAAATCCTAGAAGAAGAATGGGGATGGAAAGATAAATATATTGGATTTTTAAAATATTTGTTATATAATAAAAAACTAATTCCTGCTTTTCATTTAGCGGTTTGGCTATATCGTGAAAAAGAATGGTCATCTGAAACAACACCAGAAGATATTATTGAACATTTTAAAAATGATTTTTGGTTGAATGAGGAAGAAATCCATCAATTATTTGATATTTCAATTCCTGAAGGAATTAACCGAAATCAGCTTTTTCAAGATACAGTAGTTTCTTGGCAAGAATTAAAAACTGTTATTGGTAAACCTCCAGATATTCTACCAGAAGAAGGTACTTTAACTTATTTAGAAATACAAGGTGTAGGTGCTGCCAAAAAACTTTGTTTTGAACCAGCAGAACGACTGAGCTTAATTACAGGTGATAATGGATTAGGTAAAACTTTTTTACTAGAATGTGTGTGGTGGGCTTTAACTGGACAGTGGGCAAATTTACCAGCATATCCAATGCCAACTGTAACTGAAGATGAACCTGTAATTACATTCACAATTTCTGGAGATTCTGAATCTGATACAGAGAGTATTTCTTATGATTGGCAACTTCAAAGATGGAATGAAATTAAAAATCGCTCAACTATTCCAGGTCTTTTAATTTATGCCAGAGTAGATGGTTCTTTTGCCGTATGGGACACAGCAAAACAATATTTATCATCTTCATCACGTATTAGAAATATTGATAAAAAACCACTTCCTTTTGTGTTTACAAAAGAGGAGTTATGGAATGGTCAGAAAGATGAAAATGGCAATACTTTTATTAATGGATTATTACAAGATTGGACTCAATGGCAAAGTAGACCAGATAAATATCCATTTAATACCTTAGAAGAAGTATTAGCACGTTTATCACCTCCCTCTGAAGGAGATTTAGGAATTTTAAAACCAGGTGAACCTGTCAGACTTCCTTATGATGCTAGAGAAATTCCCACCATAGAACATCCTTATGGAACTGTTTCCATTATTCATGCTTCCGCAGGAGTACAGAGGATAATTACAATGGCATATTTAATAGTTTGGGCTTGGGAAGAACATAAAATTCAATCAAAACTGATCCGCAGAGAACCACAGAAGAGAATGGTTATTTTAGTAGATGAATTAGAAGCACATCTTCACCCCCAATGGCAAAGGGCTATTTTACCTGCTTTGTTAGATGTGAGAGATGATTTAGCATCTGATTTACAAGTGCAAATTATGGTTGCTACTCATTCTCCTCTAGTTATGGCATCTGTAGAACCTAGATTTGATGAAAGAGTTGATAAGCTATTTAGTCTAGAACTGGTGAAAAGCGATTTATTAGGGAATGAAGTCCAAATTGAAGAACTTCCTTTTATCCGTCAAGGTGTGGTAGACTCTTGGTTAATGTCTGATGTTTTCAAATTGCGTCATGCGCGTTCTTTGGAAGCAGAGAAGGCTATAGAAGCAGCAAAAGTTTTACAATTATCAGATAATCCAAATTCGGAAGATGTGGCAAGAGTATCAAATGATTTGGCAAGGTATTTATCAGAAGATGATAGATTTTGGCCAAGGTGGGTTTATTTTGCAGAACAGCATGGAGTAGATTTGTGATTCCGATTAAACCCCAGCCTGAACCTGATGATTTTGATGAAAAAGTTAGAAAAAAAGGTGAAGAATTTTTAAGTAAAGTTCCTAATCCTGAAAAAAAAGATTGGACAAATCGTGATTATTGGCGGAGGGCATTACCGGATTTATACAAAGCTTGTAATCATATTTGTGTATATTCTGCAGAGTGGATTCCTTATCAAACAGGTAGTCCAGCAGTTGATCATTTTATTCCTAAAAGTGTTAAACCTGAACTAGCTTATGAATGGGATAATTTCCGCCTTATTTGCTCAAAAATTAACTCTAACAAAGGAACAAAAGAAGAGATTATAGATCCTTTTTTCTTACCGATAGATAGTTTTATTCTTGATTTTCCTTCTATGGTTATTAAACCTAATCCTAATCTTTTAGAACCACTAAAAAAAAGAGTAATTTATACAATTAAAGAACTAAAACTTAATGAAGAAACGTGGCGATTGGGGCGTTCAGATAAGCTGGTAGATTATTGTAAAAACGAGTATTCTTTAGACTTTTTGAAAAGAAGATATCCCTTTATTGCTTATGAATTAGAACGTCAAGGTTTAGTAGAAGTAGAAAAAATAGCATATATTATGGGCGTGAGATAATTTTATATATATAAAATTATTGTCAGCTTTTTATATATTTTCTAGCTTTTTACGGATGGTTGATTAATGTATCATTAGCGACAACAAAAAAAGATCATAGGAAAAATGGGGAAGAATTTATGAGTTCAAATTCTCAATTTAGGTGTCACAATAAGAATTGTTAACTTTTTTTTCAATCCTCACTATGAAAGCAACTTGGAATGGCGCTATTTTAGCCGAAAGCGATAAAACCGTAGTCGTAGAAGGAAACCATTACTTTCCTGCTGACGCTATTAACAAACAATATTTCAAAGACAGTGATACTCACACCACTTGTTCTTGGAAAGGAGTTGCGAGTTACTACACCATTGAAGTAGATGGACAAGTTAACAAAGATGCAGCTTGGTACTATCCCAGCACCAAAGAGAAAGCGAAAAATATAGAAGGTTATATTGCTTTCTGGAAGGGTGTGAAGGTGGAAGCATAGAATAACATTAAATTACCATAGCCATTTATTTAGCCAGGGAATAAATTCCCTGTCTAATAGCTAAAGTCGGTTAAAACCGACTAATTTTTAGGAAGTAAATGTCTATCGTAAAATTGGGCAACTTTTTGATTTAATGCTTAACCTAACCACATTATAGGTTTAAGCTGATTACTGATTACTGATAGCTGAATGCTGACATTTAATCTTTAGCAATGACAATATCATTTGATTTAATCACAGCATAAGCTTCTGCACCTTCAACTAATCCTAATTCCTCTGCGGATACTTTAGTAATGATTGAAGTTAATTCAACTTTATGTACAATTTCTAAAGTTATTTCACTGTTAACCGTTCCCGTAGTGACTCGTTTAACTACTCCTTTTAAAACATTACGAGAACTAACTTTTAATGGTTTCTTGGGAATAATATTTTCTATCTCAACATTCTGGGTTTCTACTTTCTGTTGGGGGGTTGGTTGTGATATTGTGGGTGCAGATGCAGCAGGTTTTTGATTTAACCCCCGCACCAGTTCCCGCAAAATCTCAGTTTTAGTGCGCTGAGAGTGTTGACAGAACTCTTCTAAAATCTTCCGTTCTTCCTCTGAGGTTTGGAATGTTACCCAACCTTGTTCTTTTCTGGGCATAAGTTTACCAAAAATATACCAATTTATTTGGTACTCATTATTATAGAATCTTGATACAATCCTAGCAGGTAGTGGCAAAAATTAATCATCAAACCCAATACCTAGTTATAGAATTAAATCAGATCAGATAGTATTTGGTTTTGTGAACTGGTTTTGTGAAATTTTTCATCGGTTGTGCAGTTTGGGCTTATAAAGGTTGGGTGGGCGAACTTTACCCCTCTGGAACTCGCACCACGGACTTTTTGCATCTTTACAGTCGTCGTTTTACCACGGTAGAAGGTAATACCACTTTTTACGCTGTTCCTAACCCGGAAACTGTTACTCGTTGGATGACAGAAACACCTCCGGGGTTTGAGTTTTGCCTAAAGTTACCGCGAGATATTACCCATCAACAATTACTGCAACCCCATACTCCTGAAGCGTTAGCATTTTTAAAGAGAATGCAACCATTAGGTAAGCGTTTGGGTCCAATGTTTGCCCAACTACCACCGAGTTACTCACCTGCGTTACTGGATGACTTGCAGACATTCCTGGAAGCATGGCCACGTCAAGATGTACCTTTAGCATTAGAGGTGAGACATGGTGACTGGTTTAAAGAACCTCATTTGAGTAATTTAACAACTTTGTTAGAAAATTTAGGAGTTGGTAGAGTTTTATTAGATACTCGTCCTGTGTATTCTGGGGAAGATGATCCACAATTAGCATCAGAAAGACGTAAACCACAATTACCAGTACAATTTTCTGTCACTGCCAATTTTACATTAATTCGGTTTATTTCCCATCCCCGTTTATCTATGAATGAGCAATTTATGAATGAATGGGTGACATATATTAAAAAGTGGTTATCAGAGGGAATTAAAATTTATTTGTTTGTACATTGTCCTACAGAGGATATGTCTCCTAATAATGCGCGTTATTTTCAACAATTATTAGAGGAAAATGGTGTAGAAGTTCCGCCTTTACCTTGGAATACTATTAGTAATAGTAATCAACTGAGTTTATGGTAAGTAGGTGACAGATCATAGGAATGAAAGCTAATATTAAATCTGTTATTTCTCTTTCCCATACAGAGTATGGGAATGAATTTACAGAAGAATCTGACTTCTATTTTAGTCGAGTCAGAGACTCTATCAAAGCATTCCCAGTCTGGAGACTGGGAACAAGATAAATTAGCAACAAAGAAATATAGCTGCTGCTAGTAGCGTGTTAGCAGGGTTAGTTTTAGATAAACAAGTGATCAGGAAGATTTTCAGGAGTGAAATTATGCGCGAGTCTGTAATTTACCAAGAAATTCTCGAAGAAGGTAAAGCTGAAGGTAAAGCTGAAAAAGCTAGGAATGTAGCAATCAATTTACTAAGAATTGGTATGAGTTTACCACAAATTGCTCAAGTTACAGAGTTATCTATTGAGCAAGTTGAGGAAATACAAAAATCAATTCAAGGATCATAATTGATACCAAAATCCCCGACTTCTGCAATTCAGTCAAAATTTATGGACATGATAATAAAAAAAGTCGGGGATCTAGGGGATCTAATTTAGCAAATTAAGCAAATTAAGCAAATTAAGGCAACCAAAAATTAGGTAAAATTGATTTACCCACATCACGGATAGCTTGATTCACATTTCTCGCTATTTGTATATGATGTTCATCTTGTTCTATAGGTAAAATATTTGCTTTTTTCCCTGTTCCTAAATAATCAATTGCTAAATTTGCAGCTTCCAAACCTGTAACAAAGGCTTTTTCCTGTGACCATGAACCGTGACGGTTAATAATCCAATCACCACTCATAAATACATTATTCAAACTGGTTTTAGCTGGTAACATATTCTGATAACTACCAGGTGAAAAATGTGTAACTGCATTTGCTAAACGAATGACGCTACTATCAATTACTTTTGCTTCTTTAAATTCTGGTACACAAGTTGCTAAATAACCTTGAACTATTTTGACAATTTCCTCATCACTTAAATGTAAAAATTGATTGGCATGATAAAAGTCAACTTCTACAACTGTTTCGGTTTGATTTTTATATTCATCATGCAAAGCATTCAAATCAAAAAAAGTCCATCCGGTTGTATTATCAAATCCAAAACAAGCATTAGAAGGACGAGGAATATTGATTTTTCTGTCAAACCATAACCGAGTCGCTAATACATCTATTGCTCCTAAATTGCTGATATTTCTAAATTCTGCATAATGTTGTAAACTAGGACTATTAGCAACAATTTTTTTCATTCCTGTAATTCCTACAGAAAAAATCACGGCATCAGCATCAAAAACTTGATCACCACAAACTACACCTTTAATCTGATTATTACCACCGACAATTACATCTGTAACTCGATGTTTAGCTAAAACTTTCGCCCCTAACTTTTCTATCTTCTGCACCCAAGGACGAAAGATTTTTTCGCCTACTGTTCCCCGACACCAAACTACATCAAAATCTGGTTGGTGAGCGAGGATAAAATAATATAACATTCCTAAAGTTGCTGCTGCTGAACATTGTTCACCAGGGGCAAATAAACCCACTAATAACATAGGTTCAAATGCTTCTTTATAAAGTCTGGCGGAAACACCAAAAGTTTTGAATAATTCACGGGCAGTTATATAATCATATCTTTGCCAAGCATCATGAGAATTATCAAAATCAATTAAGCTATAAAGTAAAGGTAAGGCGCTGAGTCTGTCAATTAATGGTAATCTTTGAAATTGCGGGTAAATAAAAGTTCCTAATGGGGTTGGGAGTCTGGGTAAATCTTGAAAAATTGGTGATTCAACTTCTAAACCTGCGGGAGAATATTGAGCAGAACGAGTCCAAGTTGTAAAGGGGTTTATTTCTAATTCATTGATGAGAGAAAATATATTTCTGTAAGGATACCAAAATCCATGAATACCGGCTTCTACAGATTTTCCTGCTGAGGTTTGCCAACCTGCTACCAAACCACCAGGATATGGTCCTGCTTCTAAAAGTGTGACATCATAACCTTGTTTTGCTAAATGATAGGTTGCCCCTAAACCCGCCCAACCAGCACCGATAACTACTACCCGTTTTTGTTGTAATTCTGACATTTTTGCACCCATGTTTTTCTGTACAGATAGTTATCATATCGGTTTGAGCAGGGAACAGGGAAAGAAAATTTTAGATTTTAGATTTTAGATTTTAGATTTTAGATTGGAATTGGCAAAAACAATCCAAAATCCAAAATCCAAAATTCTGCCTCCTGTCTCTTTATTAACTATGAATACTGCCATCGGGCATAATAGCACCTGTTAAAAAAGCTTCACTCATATCTGTGGCGTTTAAATTAGCTCTGGTCAAATTTACCTCACACAGATTAGCTTCACTTAAATCAGCGCCGGTTAAATTTGCGCCTTGTAAATTTGCCTTCCACATCCGCACACCTCCCATTTTTGCACCACTTAAATTTGCACCTTGTAAGTTGGCGGCTGTGATTGATGCTTGATGTAAATTAGCATCACATAAATCTGCACCAGTTAATAAAGCTCCACTAAGGTCTGATTCATTTAAATGGGAATTAGTTAGTATAGCTTGAGTTAAATCAGCACCACAAAGAATCACTTCTGATAAATTAGCATTTTCTAGTGTTGCACCTCTGAGATTTGCTTTACTTAAATTTGCTCCACTCAAAGATGCTGCGGTGAGGTTTGCACCTCTGAGGTCTGCTCTACCAAAGTCTATACCACCCAAGTTAGCTCCTTGTAGGTTTGCGGAAGGTAATGCAATACCGTTAAAGCTTCTTTCTCCTCTGGCATACCTAGTTAATAGTTCTTGAATATCCATAGTTTTGAGTTATTTGTACTTAGTTGCAAGATTTAACTTGTATTTGGCGAAAATTTATTTAAGAAAAATACCAAAATAAATACAATTATTAAAACTAAAATCTCAAATATATTAACTATTTTAGTGACCTCAAATTGATCAATATAATGAATGCTACTGATAACATTGATATTGGGAGCATCCGAATTTTGCCAATATAAATGTAGCTACATCAAAAGTTTGAGTGTTTATACCTTGTATGAAGTAGCCATACTGACTCATGAGGGCAATAAACAGGAAATAGGTAATAGAAAGTGTTGAGAAATCATTGAGGATGACTATATATCTATATATATAGTACCTATAAAAAAATCACTTTTCCACAAATGCTAAAAATCTGTTAGGATTTGTCACCAATATCAAACAAGTTGAGGGACTTTATACAGAAATTTTGGCTGGAATAATCAAGACTGAATTTGCTATAAAAAAACCGACTAGTCTTAACATTTGTCTGCAATGAATCTCTAGTCGGGCATAATTATATAGCGTTGTGTGATTGGCAATTGTTTCTAGCTGGATTTTAGCGATCGCTTACTTGCATAAATAGAAACAATCTGCTAGGATAAGACTTCTATATTATTAATATTCTTTTTTAGACCAACTACCTCGTCGATCATCCTCTCGTGGTTTTGCTTTATTCACTCTTAGTTGACGACCCATCCATTCTGCACCATCCAATTCTGTGATAGCAGCATCTTCTTGTGCATCTTCGATCATGTCAACAAAAGCAAATCCGCGCATCCTTCCGGTTTCGCGGTCAGTAGGTAAAACAACTCTTTTGACCTCGCCATAATCAGCAAACACGGCTTTTAAGTCTGCTTCGGTTGCGCGGTAAGAGAGATTTCCAACGTAGATAGTCATTATGAGTCACGTAATTTTCAACAAAAAGCGATAGTTCAGATGGAAACTGGAACTCAGCAAATTTTAAGCATTGCTCCCGTTGCCTTGGATTCATGTATGACAAAAATTGTAGGAGATTAGTCATCAATTATACTAGTTCACTACTCAACCTGCCACCAGACTGAACATACCCATCTGCTCATTATGATAACTGATTATGACATTTTCCAAAGTATGAGAATTTACAAAGAATTATAATATAAAATTATATGCTTTGATCTATTGGATAATTTAACAGAATTTATTGCTAACAAGCTGCGGTAATCTAACTACATTTTAGCAATTATAAACCGTTAACGTTGAAATGTTAACGGTTTATAATTGATTAATCAATTGAAATTTGCTGAGGGCCAGAGGCTTTGCCATTCTGGACTTCAGTGGCTGTTTTGGGGAAGTTGGCTGAAGTAATATGTTGATCTAGCCAACTTCTAACAGGATCATCAGCTAGGTTAAGTCGGAGGACACCAGAAACAAACCCACCCATAAATGACACTGGATGCTGGGCAAGTTCTTTAAATAGAGGAGACAATTCACTATTAAACATTACACTCTCCAAGTATTGCCGTAAAAAAATTATTAATTCTTCATCAATTTTAACAGATACTGGCTAATAAGTGACAATAAACAAATTTAATAATATTAAGATGTATAATAGTTATGATTTTTTCAATCCACAACAAATTAATTGAATTGAAATTTATTAAGCTATGACAAGCAACTGGGAAAACTTTATCAAAAATATAGGTGAGTGGAGGGGTTCATTTACTCAAATATCCCCCCAGGGAGAAATATTAAAATCTACGCCTAGCATTTTAAACTTAGAAGCCATTGATAATAACCAAGCTGTACTGTTTAGATTACGTCGTTTTGATAGTAATAATTATTATAGTTCTCCCATTCAAGATTATCAACAAGAATATCGTTCTTTAGCCAAAGAAAACATATTTTTTAACACAGGTGCGTTTGCCAAAGGAACATTACAACTAGCACCGTTTACAGAATTTGGTGCAGAATATGGCTTTATAGATGAAAATAGACGATCGCGCTTAGTGCAATTATTTGACAAACAAGGAAAATTTAGTAATTTAACCTTAATTAGAGAATTTAGAACTGGTACAGAAGCCAAAGAAAGACCACCATTGACAGTAGAACAACTAATTGGTAAATGGGAAGGTCAAGCGCACACAGTATATTCAGACCTCAGACCGTCAGAAACAAATACCAGTTATTTAGAAATCAAAGAACTAGACAACGGATATTTAGAACAAACACTAACTTTTGCGGGTTATACTATTACCTCACAAGCCCAAATAGCAGGTAATAAACTGATATTTGAAAAAGAGAGAAATATCAGAGAAATCCTATTATTACCTGATGGAATTTCTAGTAATGTTCCCGTAAAACTAGAACTAAGAAAACCCTTTTTTGTAGAAGCTGGTTGGTTAGTGAGAGATAATGAAAGACAAAGATTAATTCGCAGTTATAGCGAAAAGGGAGAATGGATAAGTTCAACTCATGTAGTTGAATTAAAAATTAAAAATTAAAAATTAAAAATTAAAAATTAAAAATTCTCGTTCCCAGTCTCCAGACTGGGAATGCAGTACAGAGTCTCTGACTCGAAATTGAGGTAAAGGCAGAGCCTTCAGAAATTCATTCCCATACAGAGTATGGGAACGAGAATAACTCCTGAACTCCTGAACTCCTTATGTGGGTGACTGTTCTGGGAACATACACTTATCAGAGTCACAACCGCTAGGTCCTGCTTCTGACATTTCCCCTAGATCATAACGAC
This sequence comes from Sphaerospermopsis sp. LEGE 00249, assembly GCF_014299995.1. Classification (NCBI taxonomy): domain Bacteria; kingdom Bacillati; phylum Cyanobacteriota; class Cyanophyceae; order Nostocales; family Aphanizomenonaceae; genus Sphaerospermopsis; species Sphaerospermopsis sp. LEGE 00249. The sequence goes on from NZ_JACJUZ010000001.1 coordinate 142,221, forward strand.
TCAAAGCACCACAAAAATCATCCGTTTTCCGTCTCGCTTTTACTTCCTGAGATAAACGCTCATAAGTCTCTTTATCTATGGGTTCAAAGGGTAAACGGGGGAAAGTTTGAATGTCATCAAACCGCGCTAACAACGCTGCGGAAATGTAACCCTCATCCTTTTGAATGGCTTCATAAATGCGTGTTCCCAAAGCTTCAACCTCTTCAGAACGTAATTCTAAAGTCGCAGAAGTATTGTAAGTAAGAATATTATGTTCTAACGCAAACTGGTTAGTTTCTGGTTCCATAACACACCAGCCATATTCCTGAAAATCTAATTTTTCCACAGACAAGACTTTCCACTTCTTAGAGAAACAAGATGGTTTGAGTTTCTGACGGTGAAAATCACGCAAGATCAATGAATCGTGAACTGAAGAGCGGATGAAACGAACTGAATATGCACCTTTTGAATTTTCATACCCACTAGGTTTCTGTATATAAATACTAGAAATAACCAAACCAAGTTTTGGACAAACCTGCTTTAGCCAATCAACTAGTTCAGCCCGGCCTGTACTTAATGAAATACAAGTACCACAAACATTTCCATCAGTAGCCAAAAGTCCAGCAATGAATCCATAAAGATAAGACTCATCTGCATCAATACTGGGGAGTTCCTTGTAATAACTGGGCAGAAGGGTCACACGAGTTTGATTAATATCATCACGCTCCATCCTTCTTGGAAAGTATCGTCCCAGTTCTCGTTTTTCTCCACACAGATATACTTGACAAGCACCCGTATCTTTACGCCTTGTTCCATCGCCTAAAACAATGCCATGTTGGATACCAGAAACATCTAGGTTCGGCAGATAGGAAAGCAAAATATCTGGTATTTTATGTTCTAACGTCAGGTCTTGTGTCAAAGTTACTTCTTCTACCAGTCTGCCGCCTGTACGACGAAAAGTCTTCCAACGATGATCTTCCGTTGATACAATTTGTACAAGTCTCTCTTCGTGGATGTCTGATGCTCTTTGCAAAGTTATACGATACATAGTGCGAGGGCTTGATGTGCATACCACAGTAGCAATAGACCAGTTACCATTAGCATTAATCACTTCCACCTTGTCGCCTGGTTCAAAGTCATTAAAGGAAAAAATTCCATGACGTGTGATAAAGCGAGTATCCCGATGGAAACAATTGTGCCTTGTGTAGAATTTTTGCACTTGCATAACAAAGTCTAACTGTGCCAATGCAGAAAACTTAGATACATCAATTGCATCTGCACCTGGTAAATCTGCCCAAGAAACAGCAACGGGAATTTCTACCAACCACTCTGTACAACGGGGGTCAAACGGGTCATTTAATAAGTTACCGTTTTCATCTTTATCAGACTGAGAAGGTATGACATTATAGCCGTAATCTATACAAGCTAAGGCTACGGGGTCATTTTTACGGAAAGTGATCCGGCGAATAAATCTTTGCGCTTTTGGGGGATGCCAACCAGAACTAGCACCTGTTAATAAAGATTTTGTCCCGCTAGGCTGCACTGTAGTACAACGGTTAGGGCGTTTAATCCCGTGTTTATCGCAATATTCCCAAACAGCTTGATGTACTATTTCTCGCCATTTGCTCAGGTATTTTTGCTCACCACGTCTAAATATTAAACCTTCTTCGGTTTCTGGCCTTCCTTGTTCCCACCAGCGCAACCAGTCCACACCAAAAGCGTGAACGAAGAAGTCAAATAAACCAGTGAAGGAAACGCCAACAATGGGATCTAGTTCCCGACTATATTGATAGCGGGGTTCTTGGAACTGATGGTTTAACAATGCAGCAACAGATAAAGCACCGGCTGTAAATGCTTCCTCTTGTTCTTTGTAGTTGTCGGGATCTAGTTGGTTTAAGTGTACCTCAGCCAAGTTACAGTGGAAATTAGTACCTATGATTTCACCACACGGATTAAGCCCGTAGCGGCCTAATCGGTGTTCTAATTCTTGATCATCAATATTTGGGTGACGTTCTTGTATCCATGCTTTAGCTTTTCCTTGTTCGTAAGCTTGCAGGAAGTCTTTTTTCAGTTCTGGGGTGTTGAGTAAATCAATATTAGCTCTTGCCACCGCTTCACCAGCCCATTGAATTGCACCTTCACCACTGTAATACTGCTTTTGCACTGCGGCAATAGATTCTTCTAGGGTGGGTTTGCGGTGAAATACTCTTGTGTGGTTGGCCATACGTAAAGCGTCGCGCTCTGGATCTATGCGCCAGTTACCTTCTGTGTCTTGTTGCCAGAGGTTATCTTTTGCAGTTGCTCCTTGTTGGTCTTCTGCGACGAATTGTCTCATGCCGGCACTGTTAGAAACTAAAATACCTTCACAGACAAATTCATGGACTGTGGCAACTTCAATATCATAAGTAGGTGCAGTCCTTACATCAAAATCAACCCCCACAACTTTGACTGGTACTAAGTCGGTTGCTTCGGGAAGGTATTTTCTTAATGTAGGGAGTACCATTTGTTCCTGGTTATTACTCCAGTGATATTGGTAGGAGTTAATAATGGGACGTACCATAGTTTGCGGGAAACCATGATCTTTAAATGATTTGGGGGTTTGGCGTTTTTGGTGGGAATGTTGCAGAGAATATTTGTCAAAGCAGTTGTTTACAGATTGATATGCTGTTTCACCAACTGTAACTAATTCCCCTTCCCATTTGCCTGTACGTTTGCGAATTGAACTACATAAACGGGTGGTAATGCCCAAGGATGCGTACAAGGCTTGAACTTGCTGTAAAAATCGCTGTTGCACGGAAGCAACTAAAACGCCTTGAGAATGACATCCATCAGCATCAGCAAGACCGGCTAGGTAAGCTTGGCGAATGTCTGCTTTACCTAAGAGAATACAGTCGGGAACGTTTAATGGTTGAGATGGTTTTTTGAATAATCCCAAATATTGATTTAAAGCTGCTGAATTAAATTGCAGTTCGTAGGCTTTGGTTTGACATTGTTCAGGAGTTCTCAGGGTGTGTGTGTCTAAACCAAATTCTCGCCCAACAGCAATTAAATGTTCTAAAATTTGGGGACTGTTTTCATGTACCCTGAATCTGACTCTACTACCATCACTACTAACTGAACCGTCGCCGTGTAAATAACCGATGAAGTAAGCAACATCGGGGGTTAATGCGGGTATGGTGATGGGTTTGGTTTTGCCTGTGATTTTACCGCGAAATTCTGGTAGTTCGGTGGCTGTTCCGGGAATGGCTTGTGGTATGAATATTAGGCGATCGCCTGGTTGCAAATCTTTGGCTTTGACCATTTTGTAATTGCCGTACACATCGGTCAATACAGCAACTTTATGATCTGCCGTACATTCAAAACTACCATCTTGGGTTTGAATGCGACAAAGTGACTGTTCTCCTTGAGTGAAGAAGTTAGTAACAGGATAGAACCCTTTGCTGGTGAGGACGCGATCGCCTATTCTCACTTTAGCAATGGGAACTAAACCGGTTTCTGTATGCACTAGGGCATTTTCAGGTAAACAGCGCCGGATATTCCCGGCAACAATTGATACAGCAGCTTCATCAATTAATAAACAGCATTCCACAGAGGTTAACTGTCTACCTAAAGCTTTATTCAGGATAGAGGCGCAGCGTTCATACAAACCAGGCAATTTTACAGGGTTAGCGACACCACCAAAACCTTTGAGGGTTTCCCCAGACTGACGTACATCACTAATATCTACAATTACCTGAACGTCATCGGTATGGTCAGTGAGCGAAGTCGAACTGAAGCGTTCATCGGTAGAAAGTTCTAACAGGGTTTGATAGGATTTTACCCAACCTTCCCGACTATCTCCGACGTGAATAGTAACAGTGTTACCTTGTATATCGGTTTCTGTAAATTCTCGACGCTGTTCTACAGGTGTACGGCCAACTTCACCTGTAATGGTAACATTTAAGCGATTACGGATAGGGGGCAATTGATTAATATACTGCGGTTCGATAATAGCACCTGTACCACAACCCATCATGGCCAGATCCATCATTAAACCGAAGGCTTTCCAATCTGTTAAATTTGTAGAAGTACAATTATAAGCACCAGAAAAGTTTTTAGATTTTTTTAACCAGTCGGTGCCACCAACCCACAACCAGCGGCCACTGGGTAGGGATTTCATGTTGCGCTGCATTTTATCTAAGAGGGCGGCTTCTTCTTGGGTAAGTTTGCCTAACTCTACTAAACCTTGTAAAGTGCGATCGCACACTTCGTCCCAGGATTCTCTTAAACCTGCTGCTGTACGACGGCTGTAGGTTCTAAAAAATACAGGGTTGGCTGCTGGGGCAGTTTCGGGGAAAGATGCACTCTGGCGTTGACGTTGCAATTCTTGAACCATAATAAAGTCTGATTGCTGACTAACAGATTAAGACTATAACGCCAACTCGTTATATTATGAAAGGTTGCTAAATTTACCACTTTGTGATCTCAAATATTTTGTATAATATGTAACATATTTGTATTTGATGGCGACAAAACAGGCTTCCTACCTTCCTTAACCCAATACATCGGGAATTTAATTAATGCGTAGAGACTCAATTTTTTATAAACTATTCCAACAATATCCATATGTTTTATTTCAGCTATTGAAAAACCCACCTCAAAATGCAGAATTATATAAATTTGATTCTGTAGCGGTGAAAGAACCAAAATTTGAAATTGACGGCGTGTTTTTACCTCCAGAAAGTGAAACCAAGGGTACAGTTTATTTTAGTGAAGTGCAGTTTCAAAAGGATGAACAACTGTATGAGCGATTATTTGCCGAATCTCACTTATATTTCTACCGTAACCGTGATAGATTTAGTGACTAGCAAGCAGTTATAATATATCCATCTCGGAACATAGAACAAAGTGATATTTCTCCCCATCGTTCTTTGCTTAATGGCGATCAAGTGCATAGAATATATTTAGATGAGTTAGGAGACATTCAAGAATTACCCCTATGGGTAGGATTAATGGTACTGACGACATTAAAAGAAAGTGAAGCACCAGCAGCAGCTAGGAATTTATTAACCAGAAGTAATCAAGAATCATCATCAAAAGAGATGATTTTAGAAATGATTACAACAATCATGATGTACAGGTTTGAAAATTTGACTTTGCGGGAGGTTCAAGTCATGTTAGGAATTTCACTAGAAAGAAGTCGCGCTTATCAAGAAATTAAACAAGAAGGAAGACAGGAAGGAAGACAAGAAGGACTCAAAGAGAGTGCTTTAAATTTAGTCATGCGACAGTTAACCAGACGTTTGGGAGAGTTGCCAGAGGAAGCAAAAAATAATATTGCTCAGTTATCTTTGAGCAATTTAGAAAATCTTGGGGAAGCGTTGTTAGACTTTACCAGTTTACAAGATTTACAAAGTTGGTTAAGTCAAGTGCAAGATTAATTTATTACTGATCAGAACCCCGACTTTTCAAGATAATTCAATATTTATATAAGTCGGGGATCTCAAAAATAGTAGATTTTAAATTATAATTATGGAACAAACAAATCAAAATCAAATTACCAAAATATTACAGTAATAATAATGTCCCTAGCACCTTGGAGAAGTTTAATAACTCGCGCTTTACACAAAAACCGCAGTTTAGTTTATTCCCGTTATGTGCAACTTGCAACCGTGCGAGAAAATGGTTTACCTGCAAACCGCACTGTAGTATTTCGTGGTTTTCTGGAAGATACCAACCAGCTAAAATTTATTACCGATATTCGTAGTGCAAAAGCTGAACAAATACCACAACAACCAGCAGCAGAAATTTGTTGGTATTTTCCCAACTCTAGAGAACAATTTCGTATTAGTGGAAATTTAATTTTAGTTACTTTTAATTCTCATCCCCATTTACAACCAGCGAGAATAAAAATGTGGCAAGAATTAAGTGATGCTGCACGTTTACAATTTGCTTGGCCTACTCCTGGTAAAGAAAGAGTAAGAACACCAGAAGCATTTACACCATCAGCACCCAACCCTTTAGAACCATTAGAAACCTTTTGTTTATTATTACTTGAACCTACCGAAGTAGACTATTTAGAATTGCGGGGTGAACCACAAAATAGAACTATTTATAAACTTGATGAAAATCAAGAATGGGATTTTGAAGAAATCAATCCGTAAGTCTTCAGGTAGTAGACTCATAACTTCTATTCTTTTATTACTGTCACCTGTCACCTGTCACCTGTCACCTGTCACCTATTGCTCTTGACATTAAGGTAAAATTTCCACAATCGTACCTTTCTGAACAACTTTATATAATTCATCAACATCTTTATTTTTTAAAGATGGACAACCTAAAGTCCAGTTATTTTTTGCATCAATCATTTCATCAGCACCCGCAGGTACACCATGAATACCTACTTCACCACCAATAGGAAGATACCAAGCTAATTCACCATTGATTTTAGCTTGAAAATGCTTTCTCCAAGATTGTGAATTAGGATAATTTAACCACATAAATTTTGACCATTGGGGATGAGGATAAAGGTCTTTAATTTGTAAAATACCTTCGGGTGTTTTTTTGTCACCTTCTCTTTTTTTATCACCTGTGGGGTTAGCACCAAAAACCACAGGATAAGATTTAATAGGTGTGAGATTGTAATATAATGTTAGTCTGTGCTGAGATTTTTCAATTAAGATAGATATTTTATCTTTATTAATAGGTTCGGTAATTATTTTTTCTATTGGTTGGTCATAATTTAATAATTCATTGCCAATTATAGGTTTATGTATTTTGTGATTTGTTTGACAATTTGTCATACATAAAACCTCGGCAATTTCTGTCACTGGAAATATCAAACCTGCACGCAAGAGTAACCCATAAAATACAGAACCAGTAACAAAAAACAAAATAATGTTTAATAGGATTCTCTGTTGTTTAAGGTATTTGGTTATTGATTCTGTATTCATGATTTGTATGTTTGTTTAAACCTGCTACAAATAAATATTCTGACTTTTGACTCCTAACTACTGATTCCTGAATTATTACATTGGTTAAATCCCAGCACCGTCTAAAAATTCCTGTATTGTTTTATCTCGAAGATTACAGAAATTATGCTCTTTTGGTAATTCATCTACTTGAATGTATTTACCTACTAAAACCGGAACTTTGACGGGATTTTGCAGAGTTTCTATTTTTTCTTCTAGTGCTTCAATACGATCTAATAAAGTACGAATTACTTGAGCTTCTGAGTCTGGTAGGTTGTTGTGTTCCAATGGTGAAACTTTCACTCCAGAACGGTAAACAATACGTCCAGGAATCCCGACAACGGTACAATCAGAGGGAACATCTCTTAAAACTACTGAACCTGCACCGATACGGACGTTATTACCTATTTGCAGATTTCCTAAAACTTTTGCCCCTGCACCAACAACGACGTTTTCACCTAATGTGGGGTGACGTTTACCGCTTTCTTTACCTGTACCACCCAGGGTAACGCCTTGATAAATGAGGGCGTAGTCTCCAATAATGGCGGTTTCGCCAATGACAACGCCCATACCGTGGTCAATAAATACGCCTCTGCCAATTACTGCCCCTGGGTGAATTTCAATACCCGTTAAAAACCGAGCAATATGAGAAATGAGCCGGGGAATAAAGGGAATGCCAATAGCACGCAACCAGTGAGCCAGTCTGTGAAGGATTAAAGCCTGTAAACCAGGGTAGCAAAACAAGACTTCTAACCAATTCCGGGCTGCTGGGTCACGTTCAAAAATGATGCGAAAGTCGGCACGCAGTGTAGATAGCATCTAGATAGTACCCAATAAGCAAAACAAGCTACTTTCCCATTTTATCGTTACTTGGTAATTGGTGATTGGTGATTGGGAAGTATCGGCTCATTGACACTCTCCTGCCTATATGATTCAGATCACGGACAAGATGTTGCCTTGTGGTTTAGGATTCGGAAACTGCTACTCTAATTAGTGGTCTAATGGTCATGGTGCATCAATTTGTCAGTAGATTTTGTAGTTTCAGGAACTTGTAATCTGCTGTGTTAGTCAAGTAAAAAAGTGCAGGGTGCAGAGAGGAAATTTCTGAGGTTTCGGAAATTCTCTTTGGATATTTAGGTAAATGGTAGGGTTTGTTAGATGAAAGATTTGATTTGCTCTGTCTCATTAACTCTGGAATTATTCTTACCAAAACTAACAGTTCTCCACAGCCAGCCTACACAAATAACTTTATGATTTACTGAATACTAAATATTGTTGGTAAATTAAGTAAAAAATGTAACTCATTCTGCTATGCAGCAAGAGGTTTTAATGCTGTAAAAATATTCCGGTGGAATGTTTCTACTGACTGCTGGTATATATTACTGACTTGCCTTCACTCAGTAATTACGGTTGGCTCGGTAACGATTATTTCACATCTAGAAAGTAAAAAAATTGGCTTAAATTTTCCGGATCTACAAAAAATTTTGAGTTTATTGTTACACGTAAATATGTAAGCACGATGAATATCAAACTCGATAAACACACTCCAGATAGTCTGGCATCTTTATTTGTCCTTCTCATGGAAGAAGGAATGACACCAAATCAAATTTTGGTTGGTATTATTCGTCTAGCGACGGATAGCAAAGAATTAGAAGGCACGATTGTCTCAGCCGATTGTATACGTTTCCTGTTGTCGACAATGCCACTAGATACAAGTGCGCCAGGGGTGACTGGGTTTGTATTATCCCTGGCCAAAGAAGGCGTTAGTAGCTTGATGCTGTTGGATGCTTTGGGTTTTGCCTGCTATGTTTGTGGTTTGTTCGATACTGCTAGTTTGCTCCGCTTGACTTATCAGAGATTGCAAGCTGACAAAATCATTTCCCAAATGCTGCGCGACTAAGAGCTAATGACTAACCAATGTTTTTTTAGACGGCTCATGCCAAATCAAAAAATGCTCAACCAAACAATGGATGAACTGATAAAACTGATAAAAGAGTTATATGTTTCCTGTGAGATATTTAGCCAGTTGTAGTGAAGCGACTACAAGGTTCAGGGACTGCTACAACATATAGCGGTGTTGTGCAGTGCTTCATCAACAACTGGCGAGTGGCTGTAAGTTCTAAGGGTTGGCTGCCATCCTTCCCTTGGAACTATTTTTAACTATCCTGTTCTTTTTGTTGATATTTCTATTAAAACGGTAACTAAAAAATTTTGTCTGCCAAATTGCCAAAACCTTGAATTGTTTGGCTGACGGTGGAAATGAGGATTTTGATTGCATAGATGGGGCGTTGAGGAACGCCCCTTTTCCTATTTTCCTCATGGTAGGGGGAGTTGGGGAGAAATATTTAGGGGTTGCTGAGAAAGTCTTTCCGTGAGGGCATAGGAGTCAGGAGTCAGGAGTCAGGAGTCAGGAGGAGATTTGAAAATTTCTTTGCCATCTCTTGAAATCCCAAAAAATGCACACTTTTTCCGGTATACCCTTCAAAACCCTTGCACTAATTTCTGTGTTTATCAGCCTCTAACCTTTGATATATCAAGGTTTTAGGTTTATTCAGCAAACCCTATTTACCTCCTGCCTCTTGCCTCGCTCATGATCATAATGTTGGCACAATTCTTTACTAGCTGTGCAGCAAGTTCAAATTGAGGAAATTTTTACTAATTCGTAATTCGTAATCAGTATTTAATAGGTTCAAGCCTACATAAATTGTAATTGCGAATTATGAATTATGAATTATGAATTATGATGATATGTTTTTTATGATCAAATTGAATTTTACCTTGTTGTTGGAACTGACTCAGTAAGCGCGTAATTGTGACTCTGGTAGTACCACAGATATTGGCAATATCTTCATGAGTGAGGCGAAAACAGAGGCGTGTTCCTTCAGGTACTGGTTCTCCAATTTGCTGTTTTAAAAGTTGTAATAAATGCTGTAATCTTTCTGGTACTTTTCGCTGACCAGCAATAAATAAAAAAGATTGTGTTTGTTGTAATCGCTGTTGAATTTTAGGTAATAGGATTTTATTGAGGTTGGGTGTAGCTGCAATTTCTGAAAGGTAAATTGGTACTACTTCGACATCTGCAATGGCTGTGGCTTCGTAAATGGGTAAAGATGTCATACTAGAGCCAAAAATCATGCCTGGTTTTGCTAACCCTGTGATTATTTCTGCACCTGTTTCACTAAATGCACTGAGTTTAACTAAACCATGACGAACAAACCAAATTAATAAAGGAATGAGGGTAATAATTTCTCCTTTGGAATGTTTATGTATAGGACGATTTTCAATTAGGTCGGTGAAATTTTTAACATCTGTTGATTCTACTGGATCAGAGGCAACACTTTTATTTATTAACCAGTGTAATTTCGTATGTTGCTCATGCTGATTGGCAACAGATTTGACTTTCCAAGAGGCATCAAATGAATCATCATGACGTGGCTTTAATCGTAATAAGATTTCTCGGATTTGCTCAGATTGAGATATCTGATTAATTGTACTGAAAAAGTAGGAGTGTTGTTCTTGTGAAATGAAATTTATTATTGGTTTTCCAACTAGAAAATTTTCGTCAATGTTTAGTAATTGTGCTGCTACTCGGTTGGCTTCTTTGATGATACCTTGCTCATCAGTTACTAAATAAGCTGCTGGTGCAAATTCAAATAATTCTTGGTAATGTTGGCGTTGTATTTCCAGCAAGGTGGAATTTTGCGTGAGTTCTTCATTTTGCTGGTAAAGTTCCTCAACTGCTAATTGCAACATTTTTGAGGTGCTATGTAGTTCTTTAAATGCTTGGGGTAGTAGATCAGAGGGAATCCAGGGTAATACGGTAGCAGTTTGGTATAAATCTGCTAAATGCTGGTGTAATGCTTCTGCTCGTTGCATAAATAGTTGTATGTTCACTTTTAATTCCCGCCTTTATATGGATATTGAGTGAAAAGTCCCATTACTGTAAATTTGGGAAAGTTTTTTTATAGCCTTTTTAATATGTTAAAAAATGAAAACTTATTATATTTTAAGTTTTAATTAATCATTTGGTAATTGTTTTTAACGTTTTATTATTCATATATATATATATATATATAATAATGAGTTAAATATATTAAAACTGTTTATTTTTTAGCTTTTCTATGTTTACTTGTAGTTTGCATTATAATGCTTAATTGATGCGAATAACCAGATTGTTGATATCTGACGTACCCTACCAATGTGCCAGTTGCGTAAGTCGTCCACTGATAACTATATTTGTCTATAGATTGGGCGAATTTGTGGGATACTGAGATTGGCGATCGCCTGATTTTTTGTGAGCTTTGTTACCATTTTGCTGATCATGCTGGGTTTGTATCTCATACCATTCACTCATGCAATATTCTGACCAACAAAAGCAGTATTCATACCAACAAAAATCACATAAGTTGGAATCTGCTATTTGTTCTCCGTTGGATACAGGTTTGACGCTATTATGAGGACAGTGAATATAATTACTCATTGGTGTTAACTCTTTTTTGAATGAAAACAACAGCTTTATTAAGTTATTTGTATTACTCAGTTTAGTGAAAAATGGTACACATTAGGATTAACATAATAAAAGTGTGTCAATTTTTCTCTGTTTAACCTAGATTAGTCATATTTCGCAGCCAGCAATATTAAGCACATGGATACTAACCAGTTAAAATTTGTATTAAAACTTTTAGGATGTCCCAACTACCGCGCTGGGTTAAGTTCCAGTGTTTTTGATGCTTTTAAAAAAGATAAAAACAAAATTTGCAGAGATTTGAAAGCACTAGAACTAGTAGACTATTCCCAAGAGATTGCCACAGTAAAAATCAAGGATGCTGGACAGGCTTTGTTAAAATTAGATTCCAGTCAATTACCCATCAGTGATAAAGAACTGAAAGTATTGGAAAAGATCGGTAAAAGTTCTAAAAAAATCGCCCCCAGTGAAATTAAAGTTTCTGGTTTGAAATCAGATGAACGAGAGACGATATTAAACGTATTAACTGGAAGGGGTTTGATTGAAATAGAAATCAAGATGAAAAGACTCAAAGCTGAAGTGTGGCTAACTCCAAGGGGTATGGAATTTTTGCAGGATGAATTTATCCCCAATGAAGGTAATAATCCTGTTATTAGTTTAGACTTATTGGGTAATTATATCCGGTTTTTGCGGAAAAATTTACGCCAGTCAGAACCAGTTGCTTCTGTAGTATCTAGCAGTGAAAAATCAGAAATAGAAACTATCAGTAAACCTAGTGATGAACAGGTTTTAGAGACTATTAAAAAATTAGATTATGAACTGGGAACAGAGAATTATTTACCTATTTTTCATCTGCGAGAAAAGTTACAACCACCTTTATCAAGGGATGAATTAGATCAAGCTTTGTATAGGTTGCAAAGAAATGATCTAATTGATTTGAGTTCTTTACAAGAAGTTAGTGCTTATACCCCAGAACAAATTGATGCGGGTATCCCTCAAAATATTGGTGGTCAATTGTTTTTTATCATCGTCAACTAACAGTTATCAATTCATCCACATAGTTTGATTATTTTCTGATTATTTTCTGATTATTTGCTTTTTTCCTTAATTCCTCCTCACACCGATTTTTAGATTTAGCAATGACAAACATTAACGATATTATCAAACGTGAAGTCAACCCTTTTGATGTTATCAATTTAAAGCCTACTAATTTTTGGGCGGATCAACAGGATGTAACATTAATGGTTGATTCAATTCATAAAGAAGCAATCACAGAGATAGAATATTTACTAAATATAGTAGGTAAAGATCATCGTAGTCGTACAGTTTTATTAGTTGGTGAGTCTGGTGCAGGTAAAAGTTATTTATTAGGTCGTCTCAAACGCACTCTTAACCCTAAAGCTTTTTTCGCTTATATTCTTTGTAACTGGGCTGATAGTAGTAATATTTGGCGGCATATTTTACGCCATACAGTAGATAGTTTAATTCAAGTTCCTGAAGGTGAGAAAGAATCACAATTAATGTTATGGCTGAAAAGTTTATCAGCCTTTACAAAAAGTGATATCAAAAAAAGAATATTTAATGATAATTTTTGGGAAGCATTACAAAGTGATCGCCAAAAATTTATTAAACATCTCAAGAAGACCTATCAAACAGCAGGTATCTATAACCCAGATATCTTTTTTGGTGTGCTGCACGATTTAGCAAATCCCGAATTATATGATATAGCTTGTGAATGGTTGCGAGGAGATGATTTAAGTGAAGAATCCATGAAAGAAATAAAGGTTAAACACTGTATTGATACAGAAGATGCAGCCAAAAATATTTTAGCTAATTTTGGCAGAATTTCCACACAAACCCAACCAATAGTCTTATGTTTTGATAATTTAGATACTATGCCTCAATCGCCAGAAGGTTTTCTGGATATCCAACCTTTTTTTAATGTTAACACAACTATTCATGGAGAAAATTTAAAAAATTTCTTAGTCATTATTAGTGTGATTACAAATACTTTAAAACGCCATTGGGATCGTGTACTCCCAGCGGACAAAGCCGGAATATATAAAACAATTCAGCTAAAAGACATTACTATAGAACAAGCGGAAGCACTTTGGGCTTATCATCTCAAACCATTACATCAATTAGCATATCCTCAACCAGAATCCTCTCTTTTTCCTCTCACTCGGCAAATTTTAGAAACAAATTACCCCGGTGGTAGAACCAAGCCAAGAAATACATTAACTCTGGGACGTGACGAATATCAAAAATATAAAATTGATATCATCAGTGGTCATATCAAACCTGAACCTGTAGCACAAACAAAAGTTACCATACCCCAACAAAAAATCACTTCTGATCCTATAATTACTATTTCTTTATCTGTAAGTGATCCAGAAACAACTCAAGCAGAATTTGAATTACTATGGCAAAAAGAATATAATAAAATTCAGGGTAAAATTACAAAATTATCTCTGTTATCATCATCTGATTTGGTTCAGATGTTACAACAAGCTTTATCAGCTTTACAACTACAGGGAATTAAACCCAAACTTTTAACTGGAAAATATGCTACTTATTCATTGAGTTATCAGCAGTCTCAAAAACAAGAAAGAGTAGGAATAGTCTGGACAGAAGATTCAAACATGACTACTTTTTTTCATGTTATGAATGCTTGCAAAAATGTAATTCATAACAATAGCTGTAAAACTCTTTATTTAGTCCGTGCTGGAAATGTAGGAAAACCAAATCTTGCAGGAAATCAACTTTATAGAGAACTTTTTACTCACACTCATCACCAACACATCAAACCAAGTCTAACAGCAGTTCATTATTTAGCAACATACCAAAGTTTTGTCAATTCTGCCAAATCTCAAGAATTAGTCATTGGTGGGAAAACGATTAATTTACAAGGACTAGAATCTTTAATGCGTGAATCTCAAATCTTGCATAACAAATGTACTTTGTTACATGATTTAGGTCTTGTTGCTGGAACAGAAAAAGATACAAATGGTAAAGTTAGAAGAGATTACAGACCTGTAAAAGATTTTATCTTAAATCTCATCAAAACTCAAGGATTTATGGGAGTAAATACGTTAATTTCCCAAACAGCTAGTCAATTTTCTGATGTTCAAGAAAGTGAAATTAAAATGTTAATTGACCTATCATGTCAGGAAAAGAAAGCTAAAATTATGAACCCAAAATCTAAATTACAAGACCAATTAATTTCTTGGAATCCTCAACTATAATCTATATATCAGCCAATGCACTACCTAACCAAAGATGCGGAAATATATCAGCAAATTTCCCAAATATCCCGACATAAAACTCTATGGATAGATACAGAAATTGCTGATTGGAATACTCCCTACCCCAGATTATCATTAATTCAAGTATTGGCTGATACCACAGACTTAACTGGTGAGTCTGCTTTAATTTTAGATGTTTTAGATAAACCTGATTTAATCCATTATTTTATCAATCAAATCATGGTAAAATCAGAAATTGCTAAGGTTTTTCATAACTCTGGATTTGATGTTAAATATTTAGGGGGAAAACTAGCCCAAAATATTATTTGTACATACCAATTATCTAGAAAAATTACCCGCGAAAAACTACAAGTAAGTAATTTAAAACTCAAAACCTTAGCTGTAGAACTTTGTCACTTTTCTGATGTAGATGTAGAAGAAGGAACAAGTGACTGGGGAAAACGTCCTCTCACTCAAAAACAGCTAAACTATGCAGCAATGGATACAGTCTATTTAGCTGCTGTCCATCGTCGCTTACTACAAATATATCAACCTGAAGCTATTAATGAGATTTTTAATATGGTCAATAATAAATCTGAAAATTCATCTTTAACACCGACTAAAGTTAGAGTAGCGTTTGAATGTCCGCGTTTATTTTATCTCAATCATCATTTTGATCATAAAGCAATATTTTTTCCTAAAAATTCCATTTCCGGTATTGGTAATGTTTTTCATAAATTAGCCGATGATTTGATACAATTACTTTTGATTAATCCCCAAATTAAATCTTTATTAATTGCCGATGTAAGTAGATTAAATTTAGAACAAATATCATCGGAAATTCAACAAATATTTTATACAAATCAATTCTTCCCTTATTTACAAAATATTATCAGTCAAGATGACAGTAAAGCACCCGCTTTATTACAAATTTGGCAAGGAATACAAGGACTGATTAAAAAACTCACAGAGTTATTAATTATCAATCGGCGTTATTGTAGTGCTGAGACAGTAATTAAAAATACTTTTATTCAGGAAGAAAGAACTTTAGAATATTATTTTAATTTACCTGATGGTACACAACAATTAGTTAGAGGTGAATTTGATTGTTTAGTTTTTAATTTTGAAGTTAAACGCCTGTGTATGATAGAGTTTAAAACCTATCACCCTGTAGATCCAGCAGCACAGTTAGCACAGGTTTCTCTGTATAGTTATATGTTATTTCACAAGAAAAAAGCGGCGGTAGATTCTGCGGTTTATTGTGTTTTACCTGAATTTAAAGATTACCAATATTCCTGGGAACAATTAGAAAATACAATTCATCAATTAATTCCCTACAAACTATTACAAATGCAGGAATGGTTAAAATGGGAATCTCCCAACCCCAACCCACCACCTGCGACAACTCAACCTCATTTGTGTGAAATTTGTCCTCAACAACAAAAGTGTCAGACATTTTTTAATACTAAAAATCCAATGTCTAATTTAATACAATGTATAGAGATGATGATAGAGTTATGTGATCGGTTAACAACTAGGTCAACTATTAATGCTGATGAAATTGGGGAATGTTTAGTTACAAATGTAGAATCAGATCCCCCCCAACTCCCCTTAGAAAAGGAGGAGAATTCAACAACTATTAATGCTGATGAAATTGGGGAATGTTTAGTTACAACTTTGGCATCTTTTAAAGTTAATGTAGATTATTATGGTGCTGATGTGAGTCCGGCATTTATTCGGGTGAAAATTAAACCCCATTTAGGGGTAAAAGTGCCGTCAATTTTAAAATTATCTGCTGATTTACAAGTACAATTAGGGTTAGAATATCCTCCTTTAATTGCGCCCCAAGCTGGTTATGTCAGTGTTGATTTACCACGCAAAGATAGACAAATTGCTAAATTTGAAGATTATATTCAAAAACAGTTTTTACCAGCAAATACACCTGTAAAAATTGCTGTGGGAATAGGTATTGATGGTAGCTTATTAGAAGCTGATTTATCTGATCCGAATACTTGCCATTTTTTAGTAGGAGGAACAACAGGAAGCGGTAAAAGTGAATTTTTAAGATCCCTACTTCTCAGTTTATTGTATCGTCATTCTCCCCAACATCTGAAAATTGCCTTAGTTGATCCGAAAAGAGTGACATTTCCCGAATTTGAACAAATTCCCTGGTTATATTCACCAGTTGTTAAAGATAGCGATCGCGCTATAGAATTAATGGAAGAATTATTGATAGAAATGGAATCTCGCTATCAAAAATTTGAAAAAGCTAAGTGTAAAGATTTAACAGATTATAATCACAAATCTTCCCCACCTTTACCCCGGATAGTATGTATTTTTGATGAATATGCCGATTTTATGGCAGAAAAAGAAATTCGTACTGCATTAGAACAAAGTATCAAACGTTTAGGTGCAATGGCAAGAGCAGCAGGAATACATTTAATTATTGCTACCCAACGTCCAGAAGCGGGGATAGTCACCCCTATTATTCGCTCAAATTTACCGGGAAGAATTGCTTTAAGAACCTCTAGCGAAGCGGATTCTAAAATTGTTCTTGGTGGAACACAAACAGCAGCAGCATATCTGTTAGGTAAAGGTGATTTACTTTATCAAGTTGGTTCTCAGTTACATCGTTTACAAAGTTTATTAGTAAAAAATATGAAACTACCTTAAAAAAGTCCTTAACTTTTTTCGGGGTATAACCGCATAAAGGAGAAAAGATAGCCCAAAGCAAATTTTCGCATCTACCAAAAGACTAAATTAACCAAAGTTAAAATCTATTAGATAATATGTACGCTACATTAATGGGAATGCGTCAGCAGAGGAAATAAAAATGGGATATGTAATTGCAACTGCAAACATGAAAGGTGGAGTGGGTAAAACTACGGTTACTGTTAATTTAGCCACTTGTTTAGCAAAAAATCACGGAAAAAAGGTATTGGTTCTCGATTTAGATAGTCAAATTAGTGCTACCCTCAGTTTAATGTCACCGATGGAGTTTGCTAAACGTCGCAAACAAAGAAAGACTTTTAGATATTTGATAGATGAAGTTATTAACCCATATCCCAATGCTGAATACAAGATTCAGGATATCATTCAAGGTGAATTATGTAAGCTGCCGGGATTGGATTTATTGCCAGGAGATATCGACTTATATGATGAATTTGTCGTTTCAGAAATGCTGCATAATCAAGCATTAGCCTTGGGTGAACAAGATTTTGAAACTATTTGGAATCGTTTTGAAAGAGTCTTAATTAGAGACATTTTAAAACCAGTTCGGGATGAATATGATTTTATTCTTTTAGACTGCGCTCCTGGTTATAATCTCATGACTCGTAGTGCTTTAGCAACTAGTGATTTTTATCTTTTACCTGCTAAACCAGAACCTTTATCTGTGGTGGGTATTCAATTATTAGAAAGACGCATTGCTAAGTTGAAAGACAGTCATGAACATGAAGCAAAAATCAATATCAAAATGTTGGGAATTGTCTTTAGTATGTGCAATACTAATTTATTGACTGGCAGATATTATAAACAAGTAATGCACCGAGTTGTGGAAGATTTTGGTGTAGAAACTATTTGTCAGGCACAAATTCCCGTTGATGTCAATGTAGCGAAAGCTGTTGATAGTTTTATGCCGGTAACGTTAATGAGTCCGGGTTCTGCTGGTGCGAAGTCATTTATGCAGTTGACTGAGGAATTATTGCGGAAGTTGTAAAGGCTATATAATAGATCCTCGATTGATTAAAAAAGTCGGGGATCTTGGTATGCTCACATTATGATTAAATTTGCTATAATATATTCTGAAATTTCATGCACATTATTTCTCGTAAAGCTTTTCGTCAATTTTGTGAACAGTATCCTGATAGTGAAAGTGCATTGACTCGCTGGTTTAAACTTATGAATGGGGCTAATTTTGAAACTTTTGATGAATTGCGCTCTGTTTTTCCTAGTGCTGATATGGTAGGTGATTTAATTGTATTTAATATTGGTGGTAATAAATATCGTTTAATTACTTCAATTCATTTTAATCGCCAAAAAGTGTATATTCGCAAGATATTAACTCATTCAGAATACGACAAAAATCTATGGAAAAATTAACTACATTGCCCCCTGATATTAATATCCATTGGACTGCTATTGCTCCTTTGCTTACAATTCGTAATGAAGAAGAATATGATCAAGCTATCGAAAGATTAAATAATTTACTTGATGAAATCGGTACTAACGAACAGCATCCTCTTTATAATTTACTGGATACGTTAGGAACAGTAATTGAGGCTTATGAAAAAGAACATTATGCTATTCCTAATTGTCATGGAAATGATATATTAGCTTATTTAATTGAAGAACACAAATTGAGTTTATCAGATTTACCTGAAATTGGTACAGCAGAAACAATAAAGGCTATTTTGAATAAAGAACAAGCATTAACTTTTAATCAAATTCAACAGTTAGCACAACGTTTTCATGTTCCCATTCAAGTATTTATCAGTTAAACTCTAATTTATTGGTACTTATTTTTTACCAAATTTCTCTTAAATCTAAAACAAATCCTGGTAAAATATCTTCACCATTTAATGTTTGAGGATGATCTAATTCTTCCACAGGTTGACTAGGACGATAAATATATACTTTCTGTTGTTTCCTGTCAATTAACCAAGCTAATTTCACACCATTTTCTATATATTCTTCCATTTTTTCTTGTAGTGTTTTCAAGCTATCTGTTTCAGAACGCAACTCTACTACAAAATCAGGACAAATTGGCGCAAATTTCTTTCTTTGTTCTGTGGGTATTGCTTCCCATCTTTCCTTTTTTATCCATGCTGCATCAGGAGAACGCACAGCACCATTAGGTAAGGTAAAACCACCACTAGAACCAAAACCTACTCCTGTACCATCTTTTTTTGTCCAAATACCTAATTGCACAATTAAATTAAAATTACGTTCATCTGTTTCTGATCCGGTAGGTGACATAATCAATAAATCTCCAAATTGGTTACGTTCAATTCTAAAATCACGGTTTAATTGACAGAAATCGAAAAATTGATCATCAGTCATGATGATATCTGGCTGCATTTTTATCACCATTGGTAAGATTTCTGTAACTGTGGGTGTTTGTGTATTCATAGTTTTGTTTTTGGATGTAGAAAATGAAGATGTAGATCCGTTGATTGATTAATCATTAATTGATTACCAAATTTCTCTTAAATCTAAAACAAATCCTGGTAAAATATCTTCACCATTTAATGTTTGAGGATGATCTAATTCTTCCACAGGTTGACTAGGACGATAAATATATACTTTCTGTTGTTTTCTATCAATCAACCAAGCTAATTTCACACCATTTTCTATATATTCTTCCATTTTTTCTTGTAGTGTTTTCAAGCTATCTGTTTCAGAACGCAACTCTACTACAAAATCAGGACAAATTGGCGCAAATTTCTTTCTTTGTTCTGTGGGTATTGCTTCCCATCTTTCCTTTTTTATCCATGCTGCATCAGGAGAACGCACAGCACCATTAGGTAAGGTAAAACCACCACTAGAACCAAAACCTACACCTGTACCATCTTGTTTTGTCCATGTCCATAATTGACCAGTTAAATTAAAATTGCGTTCATCTGTTTCTGAACCGGTAGGTGACATAATTAATAAATCTCCAAATTGGTTACGTTCAATTCTAAAATCACGGTTTAATTGACAGAAATCGAAAAATTGATCATCAGTCATGATGATATCTGGCTGCATTTTTATCACCATTGGTAAGATGTCTGTACCTGTGGGTGTTTGTGTGTTCATAGTTTTGTTTTTGGATGTGGAAAATGAAGATGTAGATCCGTTGATTGATTAATCATTAATTGATTACCAAATCTCTGTTAAATCTAAAATAAATCCTGGTAAAATATCCTCTCCATTTAATGTTTGGGGATGATCTAATTCTTCCACAGGTTGACTAGGACGATAAATATATACTTTCTGTTGTTTTCTATCAATTAACCAAGCTAATCTTACACCATTTTCTAGATATTCTACCATCTTTTCTTGTAATTTTTTTAAACTATCATTTGGTGAACGTAGTTCAATTACAAAGTCAGGTGCAATGGGAGCAAATTTTTCTTGTTGTTCAGGTGTTAAACTTTCCCATCGTTCTTTTTTTACCCAAGCAACATCAGGAGAAACATCTTTTCCATTAGGTAATTTAAAACCCGTGGAAGAATCAAAACCTTTACCTAATTTGGTTTTTTTATTCCAAATTCCTAATTCTACAACAATATCAAAATTACAATTTCCTGTATCGCTACCTGTTGGTGGCATAATTATTAATTCCCCTGATGCTGTGCGCTCAAATCTTAAATCTCGGTTATTGCGACAAAGTTCTAAAAATTGATCATCTGTTAAATTGAGGTTTAATGTTAGTCTAGGAGGTAAAGTTGTTATAGTAGTGTTCATGATGTTTACCTCAATATGTTAGGTTTTGATTGATCCAGTTGATAATCTTGTGAAAAATGAGGATGCAGATCCCCGACTTCTGATGTGAATTTATCATTTGTTTACAAGATTAAAAAAGAAGTCGGGGATCTTAACCACCTACATTATATGATACTAAAATTCACCAGCTAATGCAGGAACACAGCGTTCACAAAGTAAAGGATGTGCTTCGGATTCTCCTACATGAGTAGAATAATTCCAACAGCGATCGCATTTCTCACCATCTGCATTTACTACCCCAATAGTCCAATCTTCTGTGGTTGCTGTATATTTAACATCAGCAATTTTGGCAGGATCATCTACTATTTCCACCTGAGATGCTAATAATAAATATCGCAACTCATCCACACCATTACCCTTTTCAGTATTGAACCCTTCGATAGCTTCACATAACTGTTTGTGAGGGATATGTAATAACACCTTTGCTTCCAAAGATGAACCAATCATTTTTTCTATCCGTGCTTGTTCCATCACCTTATTAACATCGGTGCGGAGTGTACGCAGCGTATCCCAAAATTCTGCTAATTCTCCATTGTCCCATTCATCCTTAACCTGAATCCAACCAGCTTCAAACACTGATTTATAAGGAGTTTGATAGGGGATAAATTGCCAGATATCTTCCGCAGTATGACACAAAACAGGTGCGATCGCTCTGGCTAAATTTTCCAATGCAATTTGCAAAACTGTTTGACAACTGCGACGACGGAAACTATCAGCAGCACTGATATATAATCTATCCTTCGCAATGTCTAAATAAAAATTAGACAAATCCACAACACAGAAATTCTGTACAGTTTGGAAAAAGCGGAAAAATTGGAAGTTATCAAAAGCAGTTGTCACCTCATTAAATACCTCACGGATACGGTGCAACATATACCGATCCAAATCAGGTAATTCTTCAAAATCAACCGCATCTTTTTGAGGATCAAAATCATGCAAACTACCCAACAAAAACCGTGCAGTATTGCGGATTTTATTTCTCACATCAGCTAATTGTTTAATGATGTTACCACCCAAACGCACATCACCAGAATAATCAACTGAAGACACCCACAACCGCAAAACATCTGCACCATAAGCGGGTTCTTTTTTCTGATCCTTTCCCCCATTAATAATGATTTGTGGATCAACCACATTACCCACAGATTTACTCATTTTCCGGCCTTGTTCATCTAACACAAAACCATGAGTTAAAACTGTTTTATAAGGTGCAATTCCATTTACCGCAACACTGGTTAACAGCGAAGATTGAAACCATCCCCGATGTTGATCAGAACCTTCCAAATACATATCCACCGGATAACCTAATTCTGGTCTTTGCTTCGCCACAGCCGCCCAAGACGAACCAGAATCAAACCACACATCCATCGTATCTGTACCCCGGCGGTACTTGCGCCCATTACTGCGGTAAGGTTCGGGTAACAACTCCTCAACAGACAACTCCCACCAAGCATCAGAACCCTTCTCTGCAATGATAGCTTGGATGTGGTTAATGGTATCTGCATTCAGCAACGCTTCCCCAGTTTCCTCATCATAGAACACAGGAATGGGAACACCCCAGGAACGCTGACGAGAGATACACCAGTCAGAACGTTCTGCAACCATCGGTGTAATTCTATTCTCACCTTGTGCGGGAATCCAACGCACAGATGCGATCGCCTTTAAAGCATCTTCCCTAAATCCTGCCACAGAAGCAAACCATTGTTCAGTAGCGCGGAAAATCGTCGGTTTCTTGGTTCTCCAATCATAAGGATATTTATGAGAGTATGCTTCCTCTTTCAACAAAGAACCCGCTTCTGTCAGCGCGTCAATAATTGCTTGATTACCATCACCCAACACATTCAAGCCAGCAAACTTACCAGCCTCATCCGTGAAATTACCATTATCATCCACCGGTGCAAGAATCGGCAGACCATAACGCTGACCCACAATGTAATCTTCTTGACCATGACCAGGGGCAGTATGCACCAAACCAGTACCAGAATCAGTAGTGATATAATCACCACCAACCACCACCGGACTTTCACGGTCAAAAAGCGGATGACGATAAGTGCAGTGTTCCAAATCCTGACCCGCAAAAGTCGCCTTCACAGTCAACTCAACATCCAAAGTTGCAGTCAACCTTTCTACCAACTCCGCCGCCACGATCAGATACTTGCATCCTCTCTGCGCCTCTGCGTCTCTGCGTGCCACCTCAACAACCGCATAATTCAACGCCCCATTCACAGCCACCGCCAAATTACCCGGTATCGTCCAGGGAGTAGTTGTCCACACAGCTACGCCCAAATCAGGCAAGAACGGCTCTAAAACAGATTTTAGCTTTTCGGACACCTTCACCACCGGGAAAGCGGCGTAAATACTCCGAGAAACGTGACCTTCAGGATATTCTAACTCAGCTTCTGCTAAAGCGGTTTTAGAGCTAGGACTCCAGTGTACAGGCTTTAAACCACGATAGATATATCCTTTTAAGTACATTGCCCCAAAAACGCCAATTTGCGCGGCTTCGTATTCTGGTTTTAAGGTCAGATAAGGATTATCCCAATCACCCCACACCCCATAGCGTTTAAAGCTTTCTCTTTGTTCATCTACGGTTTTAAGGGCGAACCCTTTCGCTTTTTGGCGCAATTGTAAAGGTGTAAGATTTTGTCGTTCTGCTGATTTCATGTTTTGCAGAACTTTTAACTCAATCGGCAATCCGTGACAATCCCAGCCAGCGACGTAACGAATTTTACGACCTTGCAGGAGGTGGTAACGGTTAATAATATCTTTGAGAATCTTATTTAAAGCATGACCAATATGCAACTGACCGTTAGCATAGGGCGGTCCGTCGTGCAGTATAAATACTTCGCCTGGGTTTTCTTGGGAGAGGCGAGAATAAATGTTGTTTTCTTCCCAGAATTTTTGGATTTCGGGTTCGCGCTTGATTGCGTTTGCCCGCATATCAAAGTTAGTCTTGGGGAGGTTAACGGTATCTTTGTATTGTCCGGGTTCAGTCACAGTTTCATGCCTAAGATATGTTTGCAGTTATTTGATCAATTATAAGAGATAGGCATGAAAACCAAGATTTCCCCTTTAGTCGTAGGTTGGGTTGAGGTACGAAACCCAACAGCAGTTATGGGTATTTTGGAATCATGTTGGGTTTCACTTCGTTCAACCCAACCTACGGAACTAATCTTGAATAAAGATTTAGAACAGTTAAAAGATATATGGACAAACTTATAAATCTATTGGGTTGAGAAAGCCCAACAGCATACAAGACTATTATATTTGGCTTAATTTATGTTGATGAATTGCTACGAAAATAACCACCTCCTTGTTCAGAAGTTAGGTTTTCAGAAGTATTACCA
The DNA here is from genome assembly GCF_014299995.1 of Sphaerospermopsis sp. LEGE 00249. Taxonomy (NCBI): domain Bacteria; kingdom Bacillati; phylum Cyanobacteriota; class Cyanophyceae; order Nostocales; family Aphanizomenonaceae; genus Sphaerospermopsis; species Sphaerospermopsis sp. LEGE 00249. Next base: position 166,696 of record NZ_JACJUZ010000001.1, read on the forward strand.
TCTCCATCCCGCCAGTAACCTTCAATATAAGTCCCATTTCGTTCATATCCACTTACCCAATGCGGCTGTACATAATCAACATCATTAGTAAAATTGGAAACTTCTTCTAAAGCATTTACTTCTGAAACATCTTCATAAAGAACAACATCCATCTCACTCATATCAGATGGATTATCAAATATTTCTGCTTCCATAACCAGAGATTCATTAATAATTTCAACATCAGGAATGATTGTATCACCTAAAATCAATATATCACCTATACCAACAGCTAAAGTGCCAACAGCAATAACCTTGGCGACTTTTTTAGCACCTCTTCCTGCCATTTCTAAGTCATTATTAGCAAGTCCATTGAAAACTTCACCTACGCTGGTAGCAGTGTATCCCAAAGTTCTTCCCACGCCAATAGCTGTAGACTTAACTGCATTTTCAACATCAGAAAATCCACTTGCAATTTTTCGTTCATCGTCAGTAGCAACTCCGTGAACTGCTGTAACTACACCATCAGCTAAAGTAGCTAATGTTTCTGTGGATGCAACAGTTGATTGATATACACCTTGTCCGACTTCTTTGATAAAGTTGCTGTCCAAGTAATTTCCCACCACTTCTATTCCACCACCAACAGTGCTACCAATAATTTTACCAGCAATATTACCAAAAGTTTTTAAGAATCCCATATTTTTTAATACACTCATTAATTTAAGTATCAATTAATTTAAACCCTTGCGTCAACAGTAAAATCACTTATTTGAATTTTTAATTTATTACTAACATAATTTTTCTAATTAGTGCCTGAAATAGTTACAAAATGATATTATCGAAATAATACTTACTATTCATGGTTCAGCAGATTTATGATGAATAAACTTTTATTATCTACTTCCGTAATTACTACATTTGTTTTGTTGACTACAACTTCTGCTAAAGCTGAAAGGTTATTTATATATTCTCCTGGTGATAATCAATTTCTTGGCGATGTAGGGTATAATGGTAGCTTATGTAATGAAAATGAAAGGGATTGTATTTTTAATCCTGTTGGAATTTATGGTTCTGAGGTTGGTCGTTTCAGCATCTTTAATGATGTTAGTCATTACGGCTCTAGCGTTGGACGTTATAGTGTTTGTAATCAGATTATTAGACAAAAAGATGCACCAGTTTTAATCATGGAATTAGGCAATAAATGGGAAATGATTGATGTCCTAAATATTCGTTATCAACAGCAAACAGAAATTGGGCGCAGATTAGTTTTTGGAGCTTGTAGGGATAATTAATTGATAGAGAAATTAATTGATGAGATAACCCAACACCACCAATTGGTATTATAATGTTGGGTTTCATTTCATTCAACCCAACCTACAAATATTGGAAGTTATAGAAAATGACTAAAAATACACCCCAATTACTAGACATAGTAGCACTTACAGTTGATTTACCTGAATATAAATTGTTGCGTGGTCAAGTTGGTACAATAGTTGAACTATTAGCCGATAGTGCTGCTTTTGAAGTATAATTTAGTGATAGTAATGGACAAACATATCAATCTGTTGGGTTGCGTCCAGAGCAAATCATGGTTTTACATCTTGATCCAGCACCACCTAATTTAGTACCGGAAATGGTTACAGCATAAGTAATTGTAGGTTGGGTTGAGGTACTAAACCCAACACTTCACATTTATATTTTGATTAAGTGATATGAGTAAAGACAACATACTAAAAACTTTTTTAGATGAATTGTTTCTGCAAAGAGAGGCTTTAAGTACACTATTTACTAATTCAACAGCTTCCGAAAATTCTGCGTATTTTTTCTCGGAAATGGCAAGCGGAACTGACCCTTTTAATGATAGTTATCCAGGTCCACCATTATGGGATACAGATTGGGATGATATGAAAATTATGTACCACTGGCAAAAATGGACGCGATTAAATCAAGTAAAAATTTATTCAAGGGATATTTATGCAGCATCATTATTTCTTGTACTTAATAACTGGATACAATCTCTCGGAGTTCAACTAGGAATTAATAACCAAGACGAACGCCTAAATGTTGGCGAAAATATTAGAAATGCAAAACTATCAAAACTTATATGGGCAACAGCAAATAATTTTCGTCATTATAATGAGTGGTCTTCTCCAACTAATCAGGCACAACGATCAATTGTTGTTCTATTAGATGCTGGCATTACTCCACCAATGAATATAATTCTTGCCGCAAAAGTTTTGTATGTTATTGGGGTCAACACATACGAGGAACTAGAAAAGAAGATTGTTGTTATAGGTGAAGAACTAAAAGATAAAGCAGCATAAATAATTCCGACAGCCTCCATTACTGGTTACGCCAGTAGTCGTAGGTTTGGTTGAGGAACGAAACCCAACACCTCACATTTATATAATGTTGGGTTTCATTTCATTCAACCCAACCTACATTTTTTGATTTCTCAGGTTTACAATAGACATCTCCGAAAATTAAATATGCATAACCTGAAACCCTTGGTAGGGACAATTCATGAATTGTCCCTACATCTTTTTCGGAGAAGTCTAATATATACAATATTTTTTATATAAAACCTTCAACATCTGGAATTATACCCTGACGTAACCATTCCATCATCAAATCAGGATGTATAATATGAAAAGCATGATTAGGTGTCGTATAAATCAGGTGTCTATCTGGTTGAATAATGCGCGTATCATTAGAAATGAAATCTTTAAAATTAACTGTTACTAAAATATTAGCCTTACCAGCTATAGCAGTTTCTAAAACATGGGCATCTTCTTGATCACTGATAGCAATTACACCCGTACCCCCTAAAGTTAATTGTGGAGAAAAATAAACTGGTCCGAGTTGGGTATAACTAACAATTGCCGATAGATAAGAATTAACTAATGTTGTGGTAATATTTAACTGTGACTCCAGGACCGAACGCAATCGGTTAATCATACCCCAAGATATAATTAACTGTACTAACCCTATTTCACAACGTCCTTGAGTTATTATTGTAACTAAACTTTGACTCGATGAATTTTTCTTTCCTTTCCTATCTGACAGTAAAGAGGCACACCAGATGTTAAGATCAAGACATAACCGTATTAAATTTTCTTGTTGCTGCATTTTCAAATAAGATTTAACTTGATAAAGTGAGTTATTAATGAATAATAGTTAAGTTTATCTAATGTCTATCCTCTTTAATTTTAGAGGAAATACAATCTTTATTATACCATAAAATAAACAAGTAATTTATATGTCAGAACAACCGAGATTGACTCACAGTGAGCAAGAAAGCAAAAGTATGATCATTGATTTGTCTAAAATCGCAGAAAAAACACAAATACAGAATATTCATCTAGCCTTAAAATTTTTAGCCTATCTCCCAACAGAAGCTTATACAGCATTGCAAAATATAGAAGAAATAGCTTCATCTGAAGATTGGCAAAAACTCAGTTATCTAATAGCACGTACTTTAGTAGATGCACAATATGAAATTACTCATCGTCAAATTATAGAACATATAAAAGTGGATAATTTGGATGACATGGAATCTGATGATGATATTTTAGCTGCTGCTGTGAAAATTACGAGTTGTAGATTGGGTTAAGCGCAGCGTAACTCAACACCACATCTTGAATATTATTATCAATGTTGGGTTTCACTTCATTCAACCCAACCTACATTTTTTGATTTTCCAGGTTTACAGGTATTTAGATTTTCATGGTAATTTATTGCGATCAAAATACTTAAACCCGCCATAAGTCTCACACTAATAGATCAAGTGTTGAGATTAATGACGGGTTTCTCTATCGGCTTCAAGGTACTGGTAATAACTACAAAAAAACCTAAACCTTAACTGGCTGTTTGACGGTTTCTGTCGCCTGATAAGGATGAGAATTGTTAATAGGTTGTGGTCCTAAGAAAGCTTCCTTACCTGTAATCAATCGAGAACGACGATTACGAGTAATATAATTCCATGCCCACTGAATTACCACTACCATCTTAGTATCAAACTCAATTAAGAAATAGATGTGAATTACTAGCCAAAATACCCAAGCAATAAAACCTGTAAGTTTCAAAAAACCTAAATCTACTACCGCTCAATTTTGCCCAATCATTGCTAAACTACCAACATCGGTGTAATGAAATGGTGGCAAAGTATGACCTTAACTTCCGATCAATAGCGAACTGCTTGCAGCAGCGCTTCGCTATCGCCCAAAAATAATTAAAAAATCACGTTAAAATGCCCGAAACCCATACCTCATATTTGGTTGATCCTGGCGTAAGTCCTAAATTATAAGAGATGTTATGATTATGGGATGCGGTAGGTATACTAGAGTTTTAAGTTTCACGCAAAGGCGCAAAGCGCGATCGCAGCATCTTAAGTATAAACCTATGTTAAACTTTTAATTAAATTCATACGGAAATAAAACGCATTAATATCCGCTTTCCTAATTCAGTTAATATTTCTTGTTCCAAACGCATGGCTTCTGTTTTCCGCAAGAACATTTCAGATAATTCATGGGCGGAACTAAAATTCACAAGATTAGAAGCTAAAAATTGTCTTATGAATGGCTGTATATTATCCCAGTTTCTACTCAATATTTTATATGGTTCAAAAGGAGTTATCATTGCCATTGTCAGACTCATCATGTTATCAAACATTCCTTCTAATTTAGTAACCATTTCTTTAACCAGAACATAACGGAATGAATTTCCTTGATCAGAATATAAAAACTCTATCATTCGTTCTGATGCGATGTAGAGGTTAAAATCCTCAATTTGAGAAAAAGTGGTTAATAAATCTGACACTAGCTCCCATTGGATAGTTTCATTTTTCACACATAAATTTTTGAGAGCATCCCATAACACAGGCGATCGCTTGGTTAAAGTCCATTTAACAATATAAGGAAAGCCGACTTTGTAAGCTTGAAAATCGGGATTCAATTTGATAGCTACTCCTTCTATGGTGGCAAAGGCTCGAAAAACCAAAACGTAGAATTTAGGAATTTGCCAGGAATACTCGTAAACTAAGCTCAATAGTTTGTCAAAAATTTGCCTGAAGCCAAATTCCACAATAGTACTTTCCCGAACATTATTGCCAAATAGCTGACTCAGTCTAGGAATTAAAGGAGGTAAATCAGTTTCTGGAGGTAAAAATTCCAATGCAACCAGGTCTTCAGCCATGGATTGAAAATCACCAGATATAAAATGTAAGAAGAATATAATCAGCAAGTCACTTGTTTCTGGTTCAACTGCGCTCATCATGCCAAAGTCCAGAAAAGCTAGTTTTCCATCTGCGGTTACTAGCACATTTCCCGGATGAGGATCAGCATGAAAAAATCTACCTTCAAGGAGTTGTTGTAAAAAAAACTTAAATTCCAAAGACATCAAATCAGCAGGGTTTAATCCTTGATTGCAAAGCTCTTCAATTGAAGTGATTTTTACACCATTGACCCACTCCATTGTCAGAACTCGACTGGTGGTATACTTTGAGTAGATATACGGTATATAAATATGTGGTATGTTATTGTAAATTTCAGCAAATTTCTTTCCGTTTGCTCCTTCTTTTACATAGTCCATTTCCTTAAAAATAGAATTAGCCAGTTCATCAGTCAAGGCTCTAATATTTGTGTGGATGAATGGAACATTTTTTTGTACCCAACTTGCTAATTGCTGCAACAAGTAGATATCTAAAACCAGAATTTCGATGATTCCAGGACGTTGCACCTTGACAGCGACGATTTCACCTGTATGAAGTTTTCCCTTGTAAACCTGTCCTAAAGAAGCGGAAGCTACTGGATCGGGATTCAGTTCAGCATAGACTTGGTTATATGGAATTCCAAATTCTTCTTCTATAATATTATACGCTTCCTCATTTGCAAAGGGAGGCAATTGGTCTTGTAGATTAGCAAGTTCATCTACATAAATAGGTGGAATCAGATCAGGACGACAGGAAAGCAACTGTCCCAACTTGATGAATGTGGGACCCATATTAATCAGCTTTTCCACTAAAATCTTGGCTCGTAGCTGCTGGTTCTTGACCAAGCGTATAGTTAACCAGTCCCATAGCAGGAGTAATAGGAATGAGAAAGCAAAATTGAAAATAGCTAACCGACGCGCCCAAAGTTTCTTTGGCGATTGCTTCTGTTGGGACAGATCAGCAATATTATCTGGTAATTTTACTAATTCTACTGTATTATCTTTCATTTTTTTTAAGTATAGAATTCATATTTTTGAAATCATGCAAGGCAACAAATAATGCTATCCATGTTGGTGATTATCTATGTTGAGGGACAATTCATGAATTGTCCCTACATTTATTTTTCTAAATCTCCAAATCACCAATTTTTGTTGTGTGACAGATGAGGGTAGCGAATGCAGGTTTTAGTGTTGTCACCCATCACCTATCACCCACTATAATTGGACTTTTTGTCATCTTTTCTCTCTTCCAGTATCTCCTGCATAAAAGGACGTGCAAGATCCTTAATGGGACGAACCATCTGCTCCCAAAATTGTTTCTGATCCTGTAACAATTTGAGATAGACTTCGGGGCTATGGGGAAAAGGAAGGCTAAAAGGCAAAGAGAAAAGTCCAGACATAGAGACAGAGGCACTTTGACCTTCACCCATACCCATAATTGTAATAGCTTCGCCACCGTTACCATACTTGCCAAGGAAAAGATTCCCTACTTGTAGTCCTTCAGGAGCGATCGCAGAGACAGGAAATGGAGGATCGTAAGGATATGTGGGAACTATATCGAAAACATTTTCAATGCGATAAGCTAATTCTTTTCCTATTTGTTGGTTGTAGAAATCTATAAATTCTTGATTACCAATTTTCGGTGATGCGATTGCATAAACTTTGATCGCAAGTCCCCCAGATGCCACAGAGCCAAACCAACGGCGTAGCGATAAAGCCACACATTGGCTCAAGGCGGCACCCAAGCTGAAACCAGTTACCCATACCTCTATGGGTTTAGTTGGGGATGATACCCTAGATAAAATCTTCTCTTCCAAAAATTGAAAAATCTTTTCTAGTTCTTCATCGTCATCAATTTCATCGTCTTCAAGGACTTTCTCAATCAAATCTTGAGCTTTTTGGTTAAAATCTGCTCCCAGTATAATTCCTCCCGCATCAGCTACAGCAGTAATGCAAGCAAATTTTCTTAAAGGAGGCAACTGACGGATATGCCGGAAATCTGAGGGTTTTAGCTCACTCCTTATAGTCTTGAAAAAGTATTGAATTTCATCAGCCACCGATTCACAAGCTAGATGAACCCCTTGGACAATTTTTGCCCTTTGGACAGCCACAGCCCCATAATTAATCAGTTTCCAATCGAAATCAGAAATTATATTATCCAAGCTGACAACGCTACCTTTAGTACCAAGAGATGTGCCTCGCAAGGAAATGGCATACTGATTACCAATTTGAGTATTTTTGAGAATTAGTCCCCGAATATTTGTTTTGTCATTACGGATAGTGTGAACTAACTCCCATCCCTGATTTTTATAGATAGCCGTGTAAAATTTTTTTAGCTCTTCATCATTAACACTATGATCATCATACTCGAAAAAATCATATGCATATTGAGAAAGATTGGTCATCAGGATAGCTTCATCAAAACTAAATCCCTTACGAAGCTTCAATACTGGTTTGGATTCTTGTTGATTTTCTGAAATCACAGATGATTCAGTAGATGGTGCTGATGATTCTTGTTGATTTTCTGAAATCACAGATGATTCAGTAGATGGTGCTGATGATTCTTGTTGATTTTCTGAAATCACAGATGATTCAGTAGATGGTGCTGATGATTCTTGTTGATTTTCTGAAATCACAGATGATTCAGTAGATGGTGCTGATGATGATTCTTGTTTATTTTCAGGACTAGAGATCGGTTGGCAATAAATTCCCAAGCGCAGTAACAAACCCTGGGGACCACCATGAGAACCAAAGAAACCAATAATTTCTTGTCCTTCAGGAGCTTCTAAAACAAAAGGTTCGACCTCTGCTTTTCCACTACCTCCACCAAAAATTGGAGATTTAATGCCTTTTTTGGTTTCAAATTGGATGGTGATAATGTCGTGTTTGTGATATCCTGGTGCTGACCGTCCCCAAGTTCCAGTTAATTTGGTTAAATGATCTCCTGCTTCTATAGAGACTTCTTGTCTTTTACCACCACCAAGTCCAATTCTTGCTGAACGATAAGTTTCTACAGGAGTAGAAGCCATATTTTCATATTCTACTTGAAGTGTACCAATTGCCCAAGCCTCATTTATAATAACGCTTTTTAAGCGTGATTTTGGGGCTGTATTTTGAGGTAAAAATTCAAAATCTATTCCTGATATTGAACCACCTACTGCACCGACTTTGACCAAACTATTATCAGTGATAGGAACTTCTTCTTGCTCCCAAACAGCACCATTAATAGTACCATGATTAGCGTTGCTAGTTTTATCATTACTATCTCCATTCAAGGGATAATAACCTACTAATCCTGACTCATTTCCCCTCAAACGAGAGTTCATATTTTGCTGAATTTCTTCTGGAGTGCGGGCAATATTCCACAACCTAACTTCTGCGATTTTGCCTTTAAAGTAACCATCAAGTGACCAGTTACTTTTGGCTATATAGTTCAGCTTGCGGTCAATGTTATCTGGAAGATGAAATGGTTTAGTTTGCACTAATTGACCATTCTGATAAAGTTTAGCTTCCCCAGATTTGCTAATAGTAACAGCTATGTGTATCCACTTACCAATTTCTAAAGCATTGGGAATTTCAATAAAATCTATTCCCGCGCTGGAATACAGATGAAATCCTAGATTGTTAGATGTTCCTACATGACCCAAAACAATGTTGTTTTGTCCTTGTCCATTGCCAAAATCAATAATTCTTGACCAGGATTGTTGAAAGCTGCTGTACTGCACCCAAGCTTCCACTGTGAATCCCTGAGAATAATCATTGTTTGCTGCGGGTAAGGATACATAATCGTCTATCCCATCAAATAATGCCATGACGGTAATCCCCCTTATCGGTTGTATTACTTGTGCTAATGCTACACCTGAATAACATACAATCCCCAATACAGAACCACTGTTAGGAATATGTTCCCAATTACTGGTTAAGGTCTTTCTGGTATATAGTTGGTTGTTCATGCCTATACCGACTATTGTACCGTCTGGCATTACGGTAATACCTATTACAGAACCACTGTTAGCAATATGTTCCCAATTACTGGTTAAGGTCTTTCTGGTATATAGTTGATTATTCGTGCCAATACCAACTATTGTACCGTCTGACATTACGGTAATACCTATTACAGAACCACTGTTAGCAATATGTTCCCAATTACTGGTTAAGGTCTTTCTGGTATATAGTTGATTGTTCATGCCTATACCAACTATCGTACCGTCTGACATTACGGTAATACCTAAGACAGAACCACTGTTAGCAATATGTTCCCAATTACTGGTTAAGGTCTTTCTGGTATATAGTTGATTGTTCATGCCTATACCAACTATCGTACCGTCTGACATTACGGTAATACCTAAGACAGAACCACTATTAGGAATATGTTCCCAATTACTGGTTAAAGTTTTTCTGGTATATAGTTGATTGTTCATGCCAATACCTATCACACCAGGTATGGTTTTATCACTTGTAGAAATAATTTCTACTACCCATTCATTACCGATACCAGTATTCCAAGATGTAACGCCTTGTGCTGAGTCAGGACGATGTAAGTAATCTCCTTTCCAAGATTTGAGTTGAATTTTGTTCTCACCTATGAACTCAATTACCCATTCATTACCGATACCAGTATTCCAAGATGTAACGCCTTGTGCTGAGTCAGGACGATGTAAGTAATCTCCTTTCCAAGATTTGAGTTGAATTTTGTTCTCACCTATGAACTCAACTACCCATTCATTACCGATATCAGTATTCCAAGATGTAACGCCTTGTGCTGAGTCAGGACGATGTAAGTAATCTCCTTTCCAAGATTTGAGTTGAATTTTTGTTCCTGTAGCGATATTCGGATGTGCAGGAGGTTTAATAAATTCAGCAGTACCTATTAATCCTTGTCCACTACTATGAGCAAGAATGATTTGATTTAGTTGTGAATCAGTTTGTAAATCAGTAATGAAATTACCATTGTTTTGATAAAGAGTTTTGACTCCTGCAAAGAGAGGATGATTGGGATTATTAACTGCTATATTACCGCCAATTCCGTTGTACACTCCCTGGAATTTCAAACCAAAAGCAGCTAAAAAAGTATTCCAATTATTTGCTTCTACTTGCGCTCCTCCTTGACCTGTCCCAGCACAAAGGTAAACCTTACCTCCATTTTTCACATATTCAATTAAAACTTGGTTATTTACAATATCGCCACCAATAAAAATCCCGTCATATTTTTCCAGGGTTTCTAGGTTAATAGGAATATTCATTCCCTTAGTCCAAGTATGACCCGCTTTGGTCATTGTTTGTTCCAGAGATGCTCCTGTTAACCCAAAATTATTAGAAAGTACATGAAATTTGCCTTTATTATCGCCTACAAAATATTTGGCAATATTCAGAGCAAATGTAGCTGCATCAGGTGTAGTTTTGATTCCTGCATCACTTATAGTCCATTCGTCTGCATTAACGACAATTCGACCTAAAGATTTCAAAACTGCTGTAGTTTCTGGTTTAACTTCTGGTTTAACTTCTGGTTGACTCTTGGGTGCTAATGCTACACCTGAATAACATACAATCCCCAATACAGAACCACTGTTAGGAATATGTTCCCAATTACTGGTTAAGGTCTTTCTGGTATATAGTTGGTTGTTCATGCCTATACCGACTATTGTACCGTCTGGCATTACGGTAATACCTAAGACAGAACCACTGTTAGGAATATGTTCCCAATTACTGGTTAAGGTCTTTCTGGTATATAGTTGGTTGTTCATGCCTATACCGACTATTGTACCGTCTGGCATTACGGTAATACCTAAGACAGAACCACTGTTAGGAATATATTCCCAATTACTGGTTAAGGTCTTTCTGGTATATAGTTGGTTGTTCATGCCAATACCAACTATTGTACCGTCTGACATTACGGTAATACCTATTACAGAACCACTGTTAGGAATATATTCCCAATTACTGGTTAAGGTCTTTCTGGTATATAGTTGATTATTCGTGCCAATACCAACTATTGTACCGTCTGAGATTACGGTAATACCTATTACAGAACCACTGTTAGCAATATGTTCCCAATTACTGGTTAAGGTCTTTCTGGTATATAGTTGGTTGTTCATGCCTATACCTATCACACCAGGTATGGTTTTCTCACTTGTAGGTTGTATTACTTGTGCAACACCTTTTACCCTGATGGAATAAACGCGATTACTTGAGCCAGAAAAGGCTGTAGCATCAGCACCAGTGTTAGTGAAAAGAACTTTACTAGTTAAATTTCCCAAGTCCGAAGCTTCTTTATCTGTTGTGAAGTTGAAACTTACTGAACCTCCTCCAGGATAATAAATCCCAACAAAGTCACCTTGTTTAACTGTCATGGGTGTAGATAGGGAAAACTGGTTAAGTCCCACCACGGGAGTTTTCATATCACTCTTACCTACTACTGACCAAGAACTACCGTCTTTTCGGTAAATAATCAGTTGTAGAGGAGCTGTTGTATCTGCCCAAATTTCCCAGCCATTAATATCGCCATTAATATTAATGGGATTGTTAGTATCTACTAAATAAAAGTTCGTTCTTGTATCACAAACTCCACGGCTTTTCAGTTCATTTCCACCAGTTAAATCAGCGACAGGTATTTCTTCTTGCTCCCAAATAGCACCATTTATTGTGCCATGATTAGCGTTGCTGGTTTTGTCGTTAGCATCTCCATTCAAGGGATAATAACCTACTAATCCTGACTCATTTCCCCTCAAACGAGAGTTCATATTTTGCTGAATTTCTTCTGGAGTGCGGGCAATATTCCACAGCCTGACTTCTGTTATTTGACCTTCAAAGTAACCATCATTTGACCAGTTACTCTTTGCTATATAGTTCAGCTTGCGGTCAATGTTATCTGGAAGATGAAATGGTTTAGTTTGCACTAATTGACCATTCTGATAAAGTTTAGCTTCCCCAGATTTGCTAATAGTAACAGCTATGTGTATCCACTTACCAATTTCTAAAGCATTGGGAATTTCAATAAAATCTATTCCCGCGCTGGAATACAGATGAAATCCTAGATTGTTAGATGTTCCTACATGACCCAAAACAATGTTGTTTTGTCCTTGTCCATTGCCAAAATCAATAATTCTTGACCAGGATTGTTGAAAGCTGCTGTACTGCACCCAAGCTTCCACTGTGAATCCCTGAGAATAATCATTGTTTGCTGCGGGTAAGGATACATAATCGTCTATCCCATCAAATGATGCCATGACGGTAATCCCCCTTATCGGTTGTATTACTTGTGCTAATGCTACACCTGAATAACATACAATCCCCAATACAGAACCACTATTAGCAATATGTTCCCAATTACTGGTTAAGGTCTTTTTGGTATATAGTTGATTGTTCATGCCTATACCAACTATTGTACCGTCTGCCATGACGGTAATACCCAATACAGAACCACTATTAGCAATATGTTCCCAATTACTGGTTAAGGTCTTTTTGGTATATAGTTGGTTGCTCATGCCTATACCGACTATTGTACCGTCTGCCATGACGCTTAATCACAAGTGTTGAATCCTGCAATAAACCTTTAGAATCTTTTCGTTTTACCCAGGTAAAATCCATTGTCTATTGAGAATAGAGTCATTAATTGCTCAAATTTGGTATCACCAATACCAATGCACAACTTGGACAAAATCCTCAAAATCTTAACATTCAACACTTCTGGTATAATGACTATATCTTTTGGCAATTGATAATTGAGAGAGGAAGAGGAATTAGAGCAAATTTTTTATCCAATTCCTCATTTCTAATCTCTTTTACTTGACGATAGTTATATCTTCCTGATGATCAACTTTGTTGGAATTTCCATCTTGTTTCTTGTCATCATCCAGCAATTCAATCATAAAAGGACGTGCAATATCCTTAACGGGACGAACTAACTGATTCCAAAATTGCTTCTGATCTGTCAATAATTGAATATAAGTTTCTGGGCTATGGGGAAAAGGAACACTAAAGGGGATACTAAAAAGTCCACCAAAGGATATGGATCCGCTTTGACCACCAAATCCAGTGACTGTAATTGCTTCACCACCGTTAGCAAACTTACCCAGGAACACATTACCGACCTGGAATCCTTCAGGAGCGATCGCAGAAATTGGGAAAGGTGGATCTAGAGGGATAGTCGGAATAGCATCCAAGGTATTTTCGATGCGATAGCTTAGTTCTGATCCGATTTGTTTGTTGTAGAAATCGACAAAATCTTGATTACCAATTTTACAAGCAGCAATGGCATAAACTTTGATTTGTAGTCCTCCAGAAGAAACAGAACCAAACCAGCGTCTTAAAGCAAGACCAGCGAGTTGGCACACAGATCCACCTAAACTATGGCCTGTTGACCAAATTTCTATAGGTTCATTCAATGGTGTTAGTTTAGACAAAAGCTCTTCTTCTAGAAAAGACAAAACTTTTTGCAGTTCTTCGTCATCATCAATTTCACCATCGGCAAAAATTTGCTGAACCAAATCTTGAGCTTGTTCCTCAAACTCCGTACCCAGTCGAATTGACCCAGCATCTGCCAAAGCAGTGAGACAAGCAAATTTTCGCAGGGGAGGTAAATTATAGAGACGGCGGAAATCGGAGGGTTTTAACTCGCCTCTTAAAGTCTTGAAGAAGAATTGAACCTCATCAGCAACCGACTCAAACGCCAAATGAAATCCCCGTACTACTTTCGCTTGTCGGGTAGCCAAATTACCATAATCAACGAGTTTCCAATCTATATCAGAAACTACGTTATCCAAGTTAATGGAACCGTCACTCATACCTGCAGAACCCCGCCAGGCAATGGCATACTGCTGATTATTTGAGGATTGAGTATTTTTGAGCACTAGTGCGCGAATATTAGTGTCATCATTACGCACACAGTGAACTAGCTCCCATCCTTGATTTCTATAAAGAGCCTTGTACACCGTCTTGATTTCTACATCATCAACACTACCATCATCATACTGGAAAACATCGTAGGCATACTTAGAAAAATTTGTCATTAAAATGGCTTCATCAAAACTAAAGCCTCTACGCAACTTCATGGATGTAGTCATGGTCAAATCTCCATAATTTTGTGAACATGAAAATCAGCTATCAACCAGAACTGTATTAGTCTATTCTGGTCATATCTAACTGAGACTTTGTATTGGGAAGACGATCCAGATATCCTCTGAGAATTTCTGCGATCGCACTGGCATGGGGATGTCGTAGTAAGTTCATATGATTACCGGGTACAGTATGTACATCGACACCTCCTTTTGCCAACTCACCCCACCCCCAAGTTTTATCTTCATCAAGTTGGACATGTTTTGTGATCAAAAGAATAACTTTGCCGTCATAAGATGATGCCTTATACCGAGATAAAGCCCGAATATTATCTATCCACATCTTTGCTAGACGAAGTGTGAGACGAACTTGCTCACATTTGGTTATTTTTTGGGGATTTTGGATAGCAGAATCATGACCCAGAAATGACAGAATCTTCTTGATTAGACCGTCATTCTGCTCATAGCCATTCGATTGTGACAACAATTTTGGTTCCGTAACTCTGATGAGGGCAAGGTAATCATAGACCCAAGGCCACATATCTGGTATGCTGACAAATAAACCAGCTACTCTTACCATATCCCTAGTTTTAAAACCCTTCCTCAAGTCAGCAGGAGCATCCAAGAGAGTTAACATTTCAACTTCTTGATTTGCTTGTTTGAGACGAATAGCCATTTCATAAACAATGTAAGCTCCTAGTGACCAACCTGCCAGTAAGTAAGGACCCTCAGGCTGAATTGAACGAATAGCTTCAATGTAATAGTCAGCCATTTCTTCAACTCGTTTCAAAGACCATTTGTCTTCGGTTAGTCCTGGTGATTGTATCCCATAGACAGGTTGCTCTGGTCCAAGTTGATAGGCTACAGGGTAATAAGGAAAAATAACACTAGCCAACGGGTGAATCCAGAAGAAAGGTCTCTTGTTGCCATTTGGTTTGATGGGAACTATACAGGGATAAGATTTGAGAGCTTCTTCAATATCTCCGTTACGATTTCCCGCTTTTTCTGATGATGAATCGGGCTGTTCAATAATTTGAGCTAATTCTGCAATGGTGGAAGACTGGAACAGCACCCATAACGGCAAATCAGACCCAAAAGTCTCTTGTATCTGAGATACAATTTGCGCTGCTAGTACCGAATGACCACCCAGTTCAAAGAAGTTATCATGGATACCTATTTTCTCTAGACTCAGAACTCTTTGAAAGATTTCAGTTAGCTGACTTTCCACCTGATTGCGAGGTTCTGTTTGTTCAGTAACTTTCAATC
The DNA here is from genome assembly GCF_014299995.1 of Sphaerospermopsis sp. LEGE 00249. Taxonomy (NCBI): domain Bacteria; kingdom Bacillati; phylum Cyanobacteriota; class Cyanophyceae; order Nostocales; family Aphanizomenonaceae; genus Sphaerospermopsis; species Sphaerospermopsis sp. LEGE 00249. Next base: position 182,202 of record NZ_JACJUZ010000001.1, read on the forward strand.
CTGTGTAAGTCTGAGTTAACTGTTTGATGTCAACTTCCCCTGCATCTGTTAAAGGCATTTCATCCAGCTGAACAAAATGGCAGTGAGTCAAAGTCCCAAATCGATCAGCTACGCCAAGCTGATGCAATTGTTCAATGGACAATTGATCAGTGTTGCTGGTAAATAAAGCTGTTAATTGCTGTAAATTCTGGCAATCTAGCGTAAATCTCTGAATATGGTACTTCTCACCATCCAATCCTATGAAAACATTGCTAGAACCATGTGCTAAAGCTACTAACAAGGAATCCATGCCTTGAGATGGTGAAATAGCACAATAGCCCCTAGCTTGACTAAGCTCTTTCATGGGATATCCACGACTCATACCCGTTTCGTCCCACATACTCCAACTCAAGCAATAGCTGTTCCCATAACTGTGTTGTCTTTGATAAGCACTAAAAGCTTCTTGGAAACTGTTAGCTGCGGCATAAGCACTCACACCTGTACCCCCAAAGAAACTATTGACTGAGGAGAAGTGGATGAAGAAACCATGATTCTGATCTTGCAATAGGTGATGGAGTACCCAAGTTCCCATGACCTTTTGTTGCAACCCTGCGATTAAGCTTTCTGGGCTGGCAGATGTTATTAATTGTTCTTGCAGAACTCCTGCTAAATGAATTACCCCATCAAATTGAGTTTGCCACTCAGATGATAGCAAATCAAGAGTCTTTTTCATGTCATCCAGGTTACAAATATCAACATCTTGATAAATAACTGAACCTGGAAGTTGCCTTAACTCTTGATAAGCTCGAATTTTAGCGGTTAATTGATCTTCACCTGCGTTGATATTTTTCCCACTGCTTTCATCTGGTAAAGGAGTCCGACCAATTAACAACAACCGAGCTTGGTAATTCTCTAACAGATACTTGGCAATCTTAACACCAATTCCTCCTAATCCACCAGTAATTAAGTAAACTCCACCTTCTTTGAAAGGAAGTTCTTGTTGGGGTTCGTTTTCCCAATCTGCCTTTTGTAAACGAGGAACTAAGCGTTGTCCGTTTCTATAGGCCACTTCTGCTTCAGGAGTCGAGACAGAAAATTCTGACAACAAATTACTCCTATTAATTTCCACCTCAGTAATAGGTAAATCAATGTGGCGACATTCCAACCAAGGGATTTCCTGCGGTATGGTTTTCAGGAAGCCTAAAACAGTTGCTTTTTGATATGCAATCCCATCAGTTGGTAAAATAAATTGACTGCAACTAGCTACAAACAACAACTGTATCCGCTCTTTTGTTTCTAGCACCTGCTCTAGTGCTTGGACTAAAAACAGTAAGCTATACAGTCCTTTTTGTTGACTAATCTCCAAAGTTTCCAAGTCGGAGATACCAACATTATTGGTTTCATAATTCCAGAGGTGGAAAATATGACCAATGGTATAATTATCAGCTTTTAATGATGTAATTAAACGCAGATAATCTGCTGCCTGAGCAGGATTAATTACATAATCTTCTTTGCTAATTGCAGCAAAATTATTTCCTGCCGCAACTGTAATACAAGGATAATTTTGCGCTTCCAGTCTTTGGGCAACTGATTGCCCTAATCCTAAATCATCTACAAAGATAACTACAGCTTGTTTGACAGTAGAACTAGGATTAATTCGCGCCTGTTTCTGACACCAGACTTTCTGATAAAACCAATCAGGAATTGTATTTTTTCCTAGTTGAATATCAATTTCTTGAATCAGCGTTCTAAAATCACCAGCTTCTAGTTTCTGTTTCAGTTGAGAACGCTGAATTTTACCACTAGTAGTTTTAGGAAATTCCTGACGTTCTACAGGCAGGACATAATAAGGAGTAATTCCTAACTGAGTGGTAACTTCTCTTCTGATAGCTTGAATAAGTTCGCCGTCGAATTGAGAATTGGTTTTATCTGGTGAAAAGAAAATTGCTAATCCTTCTGTTCCTGTTTCTGGGTTGGAGAATGCACAAGCACCTGCATAGGTGGGAGCTACACCATCAATGCTATTGACAATATCTTCAATTTCATAGCAGTAATAATTAGCTCCGTTAATGATGATAATTTCCTTCTCTCTTCCTGTTAAAACTAGACGACCATTGAGAATAAATCCTAAGTCTCCGGTATTAAACCAACCATCCCCCACAAAAGCTTCTGCATTGGCTTTGGGATTATTTAAATAACCAGGTGTGACTACTTTTCCTTTAATCTGTAAACGCCCAATTACACCTTCTGGTAATAGGGAATTTTGAGCATCGGTAATGCGAATTTGCACCCCTGGAACTGGCAGCCCAAGATCAGTAAACTCAATCACATCAATGTTGGCATCCGTGGTTAATTCTAATTGACCACCAACAGAAGATTTCTTAATCCGATAAATATCAGTTTGCTTGTTAAACTGATTTTGATAAGTCATGCAAGTACAAACTTCAGCCATACCAAAAGCTGGTTGCATAACTTGATCAGAAATCCCAAAAGATGCCACATTAGCTAAAAATTCTCTGACAACTTTAGCCGTTACCTGTTCTCCTGCATTCATTAAGAATTTAACTGAGGAAAGATCCCAAGTATGACCAGGATTTTTTGCCAGTGCCTCACTAATTAACTTAAATCCAAAGTTTGGTGTCCAACTGTGAGAAACGCGATATTCCTCCATCAAATCTAACCATTTTAAGGGGTTAGCTAAGATCACTGCCGTTGCTACTTCGATTTGTTGACAACCCAAATATGTGTCTTTAAAGTGGCAGGTTAATATAGGTACAACGTGATCAACTGGCAACCAATTCAGACAAATATCTTGAGTTTCATATCCATTAAATTGTTTAGCTGCATGGATATGAGCAATGATACCTTGATGAGTTTCCTGAATACATTTAGGAACCCCTGTGCTACCAGATGTTAGCTGTAAGAAAGCAACTTCATCAGGGCGACTAGGATAAAATTCTGCGGTTGGTGAATAGTTTCTTAACTCGCCTACAGAACAAATTTTTAACTCTGGTAGGGATAATAATGAACGCAAATTGCCCAAAGATTCAACCAGGGAATCACTGGTTAAAATACATGGATGTCCTAATAATTCCCATGTATTGTACAACTTATTCACAACTGCATTTTTCTCTGTGTAAGTGGGAGCTACGGCTACGGTTACAGGTTGAATTCCTCCCAGAACGCACGCCCACAAGGTGGGAAAATAATCTCGCAGAGAAGCAATTTGCAAAATAACTCGCTGTCCTGCTTGCAAACCTTGATTTCGCAAGCCGTTGAGAATGCATTTAGCCTCATCTAATAGACTAGAGTATGTTTGAAATTCCCTTTCACCTTTTGCAGAGATATAAGTAATACCTTGGTTTTTACATCTAGTGGCTGTTTGAATTAATGCTTCTGTTAAAGTTTGGGGGGCATCCTCTGGAATGTTGAGCGTACCACCATCACTAATTGCAGGTGTGGTAAATTGTGGTTTTTCTGTAGGAACAAGACCAACTACGGAAGCAGTTTCGGCAACGGGTAGGGAAATTGCTGTTTTCTTTGTTCCTGGTGGTAGTAGTTTTCCTAAGTGCAGTGGTGAGGATGCAGGTGTGTGACGTGGACTTGTAATTACCACTGCTTGATCAATTTCGGGATGGCTGTTTAATTGTTGCTGCCATTTGTCTAAAAGTTTGCTATCAATCACTTCTAAAGAAGTCAAAATCTGCTCATCAATTTGCCCTGTTGCAGTTAAAGGTAAATTAGATACTTGCAGATATGCCACTGGCAACATATAAACGGGCAATTTAGCCTGTAAGTGAGCATTGAGAGACTCAGTTGATAGGGATGTGGAGCTAACCACGTAAGCAATGAGTTTACCCTCCCGCGCCAGAACATAGCAGTCTTCTACACCAGAGATTGATAGTAACTCCTGTTCTACGGTCTGGAAATTGATCCGGTGTCCACCAATCCAGGCTTGCCGCTGTATTAATCCTAATACTTCTAAAGATCCATCTCGGCGCAGACGACCCCAGGTTTTAGTTCTGAATAAAGTTCCCAATAAGGGGTGTTCTATCACCCCTGTGACAGTTTTTTCTTGATTATGTAAATCGGCATCACCAAGATCACCAAGATAAATTTCTCCTTCCACACCAAAAGGAACTAATTCTTGATGATGATCTAATACATAAATGGGTGAATTTTCTACCCATTCAGGATAAATAAATCTATTATTTTGAGCTTTGATAGCAGGGTCTTGGCATACCTTTAATATCTGCTGTTTCTCAGTTTCATTGAGCAGTGGCAATTGACTAATTTTTTGTTGGGGATTGGAGACAATTGCTGTTAATAAAGTTTGGAAATGTCCTGCCATCTGGGCAATTGTCTGTTCATCAAATAAATCAGTGTTGTATTTAAAAATACCCACTAGAGATGAACCGCTTTCTGCTATCACCAAATCTAAATCAAACTGACCGTCCATTAAGGACATTTCAAAAGGTTTGAGTTTAAATCCTTCTTTCTCTATTTCACCTCCTGAAATTAGTTTTTGTACCTCCTGAAATTGTGACAAACTTTGTAAACCTTGCAACTGAAAGTTGAATGAGGCCTGAAAAATAGGAGAGCGGCTAGGATCACGCCGTGGTTGCAGTCGTTCTACTAATAAAGCAAAGGGAAAATCTTGATGGGCTAATGCTTCTGAGACTGTGAGGCGAATTTGAGTGAGAAATTCCTGAAAACAGGGATTTTCTGAAACATTTGCCCGCATGACTACTGATTCTACAAAGTTCCCAACAGTGAAAGCAAATTCTGCTTGAGTTCTACCTGCGGTGGGAACACCCACAATAATATCTGCCTGTCCTGTGTAACGATATAGGAGAACGTGAAATGCTGCCAGCAGAAGCATAAATTGGGTTACGCTTTCTTTTTGCGCCAGATGTTTGAGTTTTTCTGTCAGTTGAGGTGATAGTTGTAAATGATAGGAAGCACTGTTATAGGTTTGGATGAGTGGGCGGGGTCTGTCGGTGGGTAAATTAAGTATAGGTAACTCTCCTGACAATTTTTGCCGCCAGTAGTTCCAGAGTTTTTCTCCTTGAACACTACTTAATAATTCTCTTTGCCAACGTACATAATCTACATAGGAATAATTTAGCGCAGGTAAGGATGGTTGCACTCCTGATTCCAGTGCGGGATAAATCTCGACTAGTTCTTTCATCAGTAAGAAAACGGACCAACCATCAACTGCAATATGGTGTACTGTCAGCAACAAAATATGTTCTTGCTCAGAACAAGTAAATAAACGCACCCGCAAGATGGATCCATTTTCGATGTCAAAGGGGTGCTGGGATTCTTGATAGACTTTTTGATAAAGTTCCTGCTTATTCTCAGTAGAAGCATTGATCTGTTGAAAGTCTATTATTTGATTTTGATCAATCTGTTGAAATGTTTTATTACCTTGTTTGGGAAACTTGCTCCGCAACTGTGGATGGCGTTCTAATAGGGTCTGAAAGGTTTTTTGCAAAGTTGTCACATTTACATGGGAACAGATTCGACAGGTAAATGGCACGTTATAAATTCCACTCTCTGGTGCTAATTGCCACAGAAACCACATGGCTTGTTGACTGTAGGAGAGGGGATAGATATTCAAAATTTCTGGGGTATCATGAAGTAACTGTAAAATTTCAATTTTGTGCTGTTGTAGTTGGGCTATGACATCAGGAGTTAATGTACTTTTAATACCCCCAACGCGTAATTTTTCCCCTTCTGTCCACAATTTCACTCCTTGAAAGGACAGGTCTTGTAAAAATTCTACTAATTTCATAGTTCTATCTCAATCCAATTATTATCTTTGACATTTGTTGCTAGAAATTGGTCATTACCTTCTGGCTCAACAGTTTGAATAACATTGAGCAAATCTAGTTGGTGGTTGAGCTTAGTTGATAAGTGAACAATACTTGCTCCTTCCATGAAGATGGCGATAGGAATATCTAATTTTAAGTCGGTTTGAATTTGATTTCGCAACTCCACAACCATGAGGGAATCCATGCCCATTTCCAAGAAGTTCTGCTCTGTACTGGGCAGTTGAGAGCCTTTAAAGCCTAAAATTTTTCCGACTAGCCTTTGTAGATAAGCTGTTAATAAAATTTGGCGATCGCTGTCTTTAACTGCCTCTATTTCTTGGATAACAGTTACATTTTGCAGGGAAGTTGACTGTTGTTGTTCTTGTTGTCTTACTTGCTCAAACCTATTTTGAATTCCTCCTACAATTTCCCTTTGTACAATATTCAAAATGCTCTGGCGACTGATGCGTTTTCCAGTTACTCCTTCAATTTCCGCAACTACATTTCCATGTTCGTCAACCAGTAATACATCAATCATTAAAGTCTCTGGATTACTGGTTTCTTTGTGGGATATTCCCACTTGACTCCATAATTGAGAACTGGAACTACGATATAGTTTTAAACGCTCGATCCTGATTGGTAGATATATATCAATCACACCAACTTGATCAATATTCAGTTTCAGTCCATATACTGAATGCAAGCAGGCATCCAGTAGGGCTGGATGTATTTTGTATTGTTCTGCCGCTGGGGAAAGCTCTGGTGATAATTGTATAAAGCCCAAGGTTTTATCCTCAGTCTTCCACAGACTTTTTACTGCTTGAAAACTCGAACCATAAATTATGCCTTGCTCTTCTAGTTCCCGGTATAAAATTTCCGTGGGAACTTTTTCCGTGTATTCCTTTTGCAATAGAGGCAAGTTAATCACACCAATTTCTGATGTTTCTTTGTCCTGGGAGATTTTACCCGCAACGTGGAGTGTGCAAGATTGATTTTCTAAGTTTTGTTCTTTATTGAAACTGAAAATTTCAAATTGATAAGTATTATTTTCTAAATTATTGACAACGATTTGGACTGTTGTATATTCCGCTTCTGATAAAATTAAGGCTTGGTAAAGATTGACATCTTCGAGAATTAAATGATCTGATTTTAAAAGATTTGCTCCTGCGGCTAAAGCCATTTCTAAATAGGCTGTAGCTGGTAATACTGGCTGATCAAAAACTCGATGGTCGCTGAGATAAGCAAGTTGATTTATACCGATTTCGCATTGAAAACGCTGTTCTTTTGTCCCCGCTAGGCGCATTTTATAACCAAGCAAGGGGTGAAGATTTTCAATGGTTGGCAAATTTGGCAAATATTGTTTTTGGTTTGGGACTGTAGTTCTTTCAATCCAGTATCGCTGTCTTTGAAATGGGTAGGTAGGTAATGCAACTTTTGTCCGGTGATCAGCACGGTCAAATCCTACCCAATCTACTTTGAATCCAGCTACATACAACTGTCCTAAACTAGAAAGTATCGCCTGCGAGTCATTTTCACCAGGACGCAAGGAAGGCAACCACCAACCTTGACTATCTGGTAAACATTGACGACCCATTTCCAATAATATCGGTTGGGGTCCAATCTCTAGGAATACTTGCGACCCAAGTTGATGTAATGTCTGCATACCGTTAGCAAACTGCACTGTTCTAGATACATGATTTACCCAATATTGGGCTGTTGTCATGTCTTGATCAGCAACTTTGCCAGTGACATTAGATATTAATGGAATTTGCGGTTGATTATAGGTGATTTGATTGGCAATGGCTAAAAATTCCGCTTCACCACCAGATGCTAACTGCTGCATCAATCTTCCCTGATGGACAATGAGTTTGAGTCCATGTTCTAAGCTGAAAATCCCTGCTACAGTTGCGGCCACATACTCGCCTACATTATGTCCCATAACTGCTTTTGGTTGAATACCCCAAGATTTCCACAGTTGATACAGGGCATATTCAAAGGCAAATAAAGCTGGTTGGGTATAGGCAGTTTGCTTTAATAATGAAGATGCAATTTGTTCTGCTGCTGGTTCAGGATATAGTATCTCTAACAGTGAATGTTGCAGATAGGGGCGTAAAATCTCCTGACACTGGTCAATAGTTTGGCGGAAGACTGGCTCAGTATCGTAGAGTTGTCTGCCCATGTTGATGTATTCAGAACCTTGTCCAGTAAATAGGAAGGCTATTTTGGGCAACTTTTTAGGAACTTGACTGCTGACTAATGTAGCGGTTTCCTGAGCTTTGGTAAAAGCAGCTAGTTGTGCAATTAATTGCTGTTTATCCTCAACCACAACAGCTAGGCGATGGTCTTTGAAATGCTCTCTTCCTGTATTCGCTGTATAACAAATATCTGCTAATTCTTGGTTGGGATGAGCTGCTAGGTGATTTTGATATTTACTCACCAATGCTTGCAAAGCTGGTTCTGTTTTTGCCGATAAAGTTAACAAATGACAAGAACGCTCCCGCAAATTCTGATTTTTAGCTTGATTTTTAGCTTGATTTTTAGCTTCTGGGGACGCTGCTTCTAAAATCAGATGAGCATTAGTACCACCAAAACCAAAGGCACTCACTCCTGCCAGTCTAGGTTGTTCTTGGGCTGGCCATTCCTGGAGTTCTGTGGGAATTTGAATAGGAGTGTTTTGAATTTTAATGTAAGGATGTAGTTCTTTTAAATGCAGATGTGCCGGAATCTGGCTATTTTGCAGAGACAAAACTACTTTGATCAACCCTGCGATCCCCGCCGCTGCTTCTAAATGACCAATATTCGTTTTGACTGAACCAATCCAACAAGGTTGATTTGCTTCCCTACCTTCCATTAACACTGCTTTGAGAGAGTTCACCTCTATGGAATCTCCCAAAGGAGTTCCTGTTCCTTGAGTCTCAACATAGCTGATTTGTGATGGTTTCACCCCTGCATTGGTTAAGGCTTGGCGGATCACTGCTTGTTGAGCAGGTCCATTGGGGGCTGTCAGTCCATTGCTGAAACCATCTTGGTTCACAGCAGAACCTCTGATAATTCCCTGAATATTGTCTCCATCTTTTAGTGCATCAGAGAGACGTTTGAGGACTACTATTCCACATCCTTCTCCCCGGACATAACCATCGGCAGCAGCGTCAAAGGTTTTACAACGACCATCTGCTGCTATCATTTTCCCATGAGATAGGGAGATTGTTGCTTCGGATGACAAAACTAAGTTAACTCCCCCAGCTAAACAGAGATTAGTCTCTCCACTCAACAAACTTTGACAAGCATAGTGGATGGCTACTAGTGATGAAGCACAAGCCGTATCTATAACTAAACTAGGACCTTTGAGATTTAATAAATAAGACAAGCGATTAGCAATAATGCCTAAACTTGTCCCTACTCCATTGTAAGGGTTAATTTGAGCATTTTCTCTGGTTAAAATTATACCATAATCATAATTTGCAGCACCTAAGAAAACTCCTGTAGGAGTGCCACTAATTTCTGTTGATGGTACTATCCCTGCATTTTCCAAACTTTCCCAAGCGACTTCTAAAACCAATCTTTGCTGGGGATCTATACGTTCTGTCTCTCTGGGAGAAATTTGAAAAAAATGGGGATCAAATTGGTCTACTTGTTCTAAAAAGCCACCTCTGATGTTGTCAGATTTGCCAGTGGTAGGAACTACGGAATGTTGGGACAATAAGTACCTATTATCAGGTCGTGATGATGATAGTTCGCTAATCGCATCAACTTTATTAGATAGAAGTTCCCAAAATGAGGTGGGATTGTCAGCACCTGGAAATCGGCAACCAACTCCTATAATTGCTATTTTTTCCATTTTTTAAATTGTTATAGAAAACAGAATTTATGAACTTTACAAATTACTCATGAATCTGAGTTTACTAATAATACTTTGTTTGTGGTTTTTGGCAATGATTGATTTGATTTTCAATCAAGCTGTAATTTCAAGTGTAATTTCAGGTGTAATTTCAGGGCTGTTCCTTGGATTTGTAAGCAAGTTACAACCCTGAGAATAGATGTGTTTTAATTCCCGCTGTCGGTATTTTCCTTTAATGCGTAATTGTGAGCAAACTCATTAAAGGCTTTGATATTATTTTGGATTGATTTTTTAATAGAACCTCCTGAAGCCATCACACTCATATTGCGGTTTACAGGCCACAAGTAATCTAGCTGCTTTGCAAATTTACGCAAGTCTGATAATAAGTGATTGTGTACTTTGAGATTAACATGGAATCCTTGATGCTCTTGACACAGGCATTTTTCAATCCACTGCATTGCTTCCTGAGCAGACATATCAAATACCGGACTTTGCAAAAGTTTCATGAGGAAAATGATTGCATCACCATCACTCAAAAAGCGGTTGGTGGATATTCCAGAAATAGCATTCAGGTTTTCATGCTGTGCCTGTAATATAGCTAAGTTGGCAATCCATTTTTCATATCTTGATGGCTTTGGTAAATATTTATGAAAGTCTCGACCTAGAAATAGGGATGTGGTTGTATGAAAAGCCTCATCTAAAAAATGATAGTGAGATATAGCTGTTGGGCTGGCGATAAATTCATTATTTTTTTGCAATTTTTTGTAGTAAGTATGTAAACCAAATTCATGATTTTTCAGTCCTAGATTAGCCATGTAGCGCACAGCATAAAAATTCGCAGCTAAGAAGGGATAACTTCCCCAGTTATCAGAGAAAAACTGTCTTCTCGGTTGAGTTGATTTTCCCGAAAAACCATTGAAAAATCCATTGGTAGGAAATGACACTTGGCTCTTAGCTTCTTTTCCATCTCTGCTATTTTCAGTTTCAGATGGCTTCTTGCTTTTGAGCATGAACATAGCGATCAAGTTGGCAGCAGAGGATAAATAATTTGAAGATTGCACCCTTTTCTGCTCGCGTACAGAAACCTCGTCGGAAACGGGATTAATCAGGGCTTTCTTGCCTAGTAAAGCTTTAGTAGTTTTGTAATTCACCAGGGAAAAAGCATGAATGTGGTGGCGTTCTTGGGAAGTTTCATGAGCTAACAGTTCCACAAGCATTTTATATTCACTATTGGCAGCCATGAGGCAATCTGCTGTGATGGTATTGTAATGAATTAGCTCAGTTTCACTATCAGCAACTCTCTTATAAAATAAGACCCAATGTAGGTGATTAAGAGCTAATTTTTGAGAAAGAGATGCTTGTTCATATAGTGGAGTACCATAAAGCAGTGAATGTTCGGGTTCACTCCAATAAGCATTACTGTTACTAGTATATTTAAAGTTTCTATCGAGTTCTTGGATTTTTTCCGTGTAGTCGGAGTCTAGGTTATTTCCATAGTTCTTTTCCAAGAGAGGGATAACTTTATTAATTTGAGATGTTGGTAAAGTTTCAGTGCTAGTAATCATGAGGATGTTGCTACCTTATGTTGTAATTGATCATGCTGATTGGATGTTCGTCAAGTATAGGAATCCTATTTGATTTTTCTATTTGATTTTTGTTGGCGATCGCTTGCACTCACTTTGTGATTACAAAACTCCGTACACCTAAATCCTCTACAACCTTTTTGTTGTTTGCCTGACTAGACAAAGACAAATCAATATAGCTACGCCAAGTAAGCTATCATCAACCAAACCGAATTCCTATATATTGTTGAACATCAAAACTGTCAAAACTAGGAGTTTAAAAACAGCCGGAACTATAATTCTCAGGCGGAAGCAATTACGGATTCGGAAAACTGCTTAAAGGTTTTGAGGTTATTATGGAGAGCTTTACTAATTGAAGCTTCCGAAGCCATAATCCCCATTTCACGGTTTATCTTCCATTGATAATCAAGACAACCAAAGAATTTCTGCAACGATTCCAAGAGGCTTTGATGATATTTTAGTCCTACATGAAAACCTTCGTGTTCTTGACAGAAACACTTTTCCATCCAATCGAGTGCTTCTTTTGTTTCCATCTCAAATAGAGGGGACTTTAAGAGCTTGTAGATAAAAACCATTAGCAGGGGATCGTCGGCACCACAACGATTGGGGAAGACTCCAGAAAAACCATTTAAGAGGTTCCGCTGCATCATGTAAATTATCATCCCAGATACAAATTTCTCGTAAGCAGTTGGCTTCGGGAAATCCTTATACATATCTTTGGCGATGGTTTGAGAAATTGTGGTGTGGAAAGCCTCATCCATTAAGTGGTAATAGGAAACGGCTGTTGGGGCTGGGATATATTCGCCTTTTCGCTCTAATTCTCGGAAATACTTCACATAGCTATACTCATGATTTTTCAGAACCGCATTAGCCATGTAGCGTAAGGAATAGTACTGACAGGCCATAAATGGGGACATACCCCAGTGAATAGTAAAAAACTTTAACCAGTAACGTGGTGCGATTCTTCCTCCTAGACCATCTGCTGGTGCAGGAATCGGCTGGCCTTTTGCTTCTAAGTCTCGTAAATACTGAGAATAATACTGTTTTTTATCTCTCAGCATTGTTTTGGCGATCGCGCTTAAGGTACGATCTCGATGTACGGAAAATGGGGAATTTCCCTGACCAGAGACAAAGAACTCCCGTACAGAGTTAGGTATTATAAGTCTCAACCAACTATTATTATCTTTCTCTGAGTTTCCATAGGCAGAATTCCCCAACGTTGTTTTTCCAACTATAGCCATTTTTGTTTTGAAACCAATCTTTTGAAAGGTGCGAATATGGTAGCTTTCCTGTTCGGTTTCAAAATCCAATTCCTGACAAAGTGTTTCATAACTACCAGTGCTACGAAAAACTCCATTCGTTACTGTGTTATAAATACTTGTATTTGCTTCACTGGCAGCAATATGGTTGTAGTGTCCTACCCAAAAAAGATGGTTGAGCGATAGTTTTTGTGAGGCAGAAGCAGCATTATAAAGGGGAGTTCCATACATCACAGAAAGTTCCGGATCACCCCAGTAATAATTGCTGTTGATTTCGTAATCAAACTCATTTCCCAAATCTCTAATTTTCTCAGTGTAGTCTGATTCACTGTTGTTTTGATAAGTTTTGGATATGAGTTGCAGATGTTTTTTCTGTTGTGCTTGTGGCAGGCTCGAAGTTTGGATTGTGGGATCTAGAGTTTCGTTACTAGCTAACATGAGTTTCCCCAGGCAAAATACTAATGATTTTAATTTCTATTGACACCAAAGATAGGTAACATCTTAGGCATTTTCTAACGCTTTTGCTTGGTTTTATTGAGCTAAATGCGCTGCTAGGTCTGCAATTGTGGGGTAATCATAGAGAGCTGTTGGCTCTAGCTCTTTTCCTAACCAATCTCCTAAATCTCCCGTTAAAATCACTGCGGCTGATGAATCTAAACCATAACGGGAAAAATTAGTCTCTACATCTACTTCTTCAGCTTCAATTTCTAGCAGATCCGCAACATAGGAAACTAGCCATTCTCTAATTTTTACTGCTGTCAATTCCTGGGTCTGTTGAGTAGTTGTGTTATGTTCAAAAAGTTGAGTCATTTGTAAACCTTGATTTTAGCTATAAGTGAAATAAATTCGCACAGATTTTCAGCTTTTTATTGTAGCCATTATGGGCTGATTTTGATGGCTATTTTTGGGGACTGCCTTAGATGTTAAAACTGCATTATTTTCTCAAGTCTGATTTTAAGTGACTATTGCAGTGCATTAGCTTTTACACTCTCATTGATTTTTTCTCTTTTCACATCAGGATTAACTTCTTGCACTTTTATTAACAGGGAGTTAACATCAGTTACCAATTTTTGTAGTTTCACTTGATGCTCAAGGCTTCTGTCACAGTCTTCTACTACACTCAAAGTTCCTTCTAGAAACCCACGGTGACAAGCATGGCGCTGAATCTTACCACTGGATGTCTTGGGAATACTTCCGGGTTTGATCAAAACTGTGGCATATAGTTGTATGCCGTGGTTATCTATGACTGCTTCGGTGATATTTCCCACGACTTCTTTAATATCCAACTTTCTCAAATAGGTTCGTTCAACCTCTTGCACAACAACTAACCGCTGTTGCCCTTTTTGCTCTATTGTAAAGGCTGCTCCACTATTTAATCGTAGTGCTGGATGACTATTTTGAACTGTTAGTTCAATATCTTGGGGGTAATGATTTTGTCCTCGAATGATAATAACATCCTTGAGTCTTCCTGTGACAAATAATTCACCATTTTGTAAGAATCCTAAGTCTCCTGTGCGAAGAAATGGACCTTCTCCTGTGTCTGACAGGTAAGCTTGAAAGGTTTCTGCGGTTTGCTCTGGTTTTCTCCAATAGCCAGCAGCTACAGAAGGACCGGATACCCAAATTTCTCCTATTCGATCATCTGGACACAAGGTTAAGGAGTCGGGATCGACAATGGCGATTTTCTCTTCTAACCAAGTGCGACCACAGCCAACTATTGTTTTTGTTGTCTGATCAGATTTGGCTGCTATCACCCGATTTTCTTCTAAGGCGGTTGCTTCGACTGGGTACAGAACAGGATCAGATGTTTTCAAACCTCCAGAAACGAATAAGGTTGTTTCTGCCATGCCGTAACAAGGATAAAATGCTTCTTTACGGAAACCACAGGGAGCGAAATGGTTGGTAAATTTTTCTATGGTATCTGCTCTTACTGGTTCGGCTCCGTTGAAAGCTATTTCCCAACTGCTCAAGTCAAGATGAGCAAGTTCTTCGGGGGTGATTTTGCGAGCGCAAAGGTCATAGGCAAAATTTGGACCGCCACTAGTAGTTGCTTTGTAACGAGAAATTGCTTGTAACCAACGCAAAGGCTTTTGTAGAAAAGCCACTGGTGACATGAGAATAGAAGGTATCCCTAAATACAAGGGCTGCAAGACGTTGCCAATTAGTCCCATGTCGTGAAATAAGGGCAACCAACCGACGAAGATGGTTTTTTCTGTATGTCCAAAGCCGATCTGGATGGATCTTTGGTTGGATAGCAAATTCCCATGTGTTACCATCACTCCCTTGGGTGTGCCGGTAGAACCGGAAGTGTATTGGAGAAATGCCAGACTATTCTCATCTAGTTTTGGTTGTTGCCAATGGGAACTGAGATGGTTGTCGATGTCATCAGTGCTTAACCAACGCATATTTGGCAATTCTGGATTTTCTGCCCATTGGCTGACCAAGTCTGTTAAAAGGGATGAAGTAGTCAAGATTAAGGTTGCTTGGGCATCTTTGATGATCGATTGCAACCTTAAGAAGTTCATGTTCTTTCGGGGTGGATATGCTGGAACTGCAATTACACCTGCATATAAACATCCTAGAAAAGCTGTAATGAACTCTAGACCTGGTGGATATAGCAGCAGCGCACGTTCGCCAGTTCCTCCTAAAGATTGAAGACGAGATGCGATCGCTTTTGCTTTTTCCTCTAATTCTTGATACGTCAAGCTAAACTCATCAGTTTCTCCATCTCGCAAAAAAGTATAAGCCTTTTGCTGCGGCTGATTTTGCCCTCGATAGCTTAACAAATCTGTTATTGCCGAAAATCCCAAACAGTTTTGTAAATCCTTGACGCAAATATTCATAAGCTAATTTGTAATCTTAAGTTACTGGTAAGAAAATAATGCGATTAAAATCAATCGCAAATAAAAAGCTGTAGATGCTTTCCAGAATTATCACATGCTAGTTACGCAATACTATCATAAGCATCTATCGGAAATCAAGTTAAGTTTTTTATATTTTTTTAATCAGTATCAGTATCTATATAAGACTTACGCATTAACTTCCGTTCAATAACGAACTGCTTGCAGCAGCGCTTCGCTATCACCCAAAAATAGTTAAAAAATCACGTTAAAATACCCGAAACCCATACCTCATATTTGGTTGATCCTGTCAATTCGTAAGTCCTAAATAACTCTATTGCATTAACTTTTATATACGAAATATAAAAAAAAGATTAACAAAGCCAAGTTCCTATCTAAAATTTGATAACTAATAGAAAGTTGTGATATGCTGTCCAGCAAAAGTTACAAAATATACGTTCTGCTTTAACTAAGTTGAGGAAATCAAAAGCATGAAATATACAAATGCTGGGAATGTGGACGTAATTAAGTTTTCCAAGGAAGAAGGTTCTCTACAAAAACCCAATCAAGAAAAGTGGATACTCTACAGTACCTGTGATGAAGATTCGTACTCGGAGTTAAGAGCTTTAGATCTTACCTCAAATGACAGGGTGCTTGCTGTGACAGGTAGCGGATGTCGGACTCTGAGTCTGCTGGCGTGCAATCCTAAATCGTTAACATCTGTAGATTATTCACCTGGTCAAAATTATTTGCTAGAATTGAAACTAGCAGCCATTCGGGCTTTATCTTATGAAAAATTGTTGCAATTTTTTGGTGTAGAAGACTGCCAGAATCGCTGGGAAATATTCTGTTCTTTAGAAAATCAAATATCCCCCCAAGCATTTGCTTATTTTCAAGCTAATCGGTGGGCAATTGATAGCGGAGTACTATTTGCAGGGCGACATGAATTATTTTATGTTAGATTTGTTGCACCATTAATGCGACTAGTTTATGGTAGACAAATGGAGCAGATTGCTCGCGCTTCTACCATAGAAGATCAACGTAAAATTTACAATCAACACATACTTGGGCTTCTGTGGAAATTGATGATTCGTGCTGGGTTTTCCCCCTTGTCAATCAGTTTGATTCTTAATGATCCCAAATATGTTGTGGAAATGAATGTGAATGTTGGCGATTACTTAATAGAAAGATTGCATCACACATTCAACCATCATTTAGTACGGGATAACCACTGGACTAGTTTCATGTTCTATGGTAAGTATCTGGGAAGACGTTGTCTTCCTCACTTCTTACTGGAGGAAAACTATGATGCCATACGTAAAGCAACGACAAAAATTCAAATTGTCACAGGCAATTTGATAGAATATATGAAGACAATGCCAGAGCAGTCAATAGACAAGTATTCATTATCTGATGTTACAAGTTGTATTGACACACCGACTTTTAAAAATTTAATAAACGAAGTAATCAGGACTAGCGAAAATCAAGGAAAGTTATGCTATCGTAACTTCTTGAATAAGCAATTAATTCCATCTGATTTAGAAAATATTTTCCAACGGGATCAAGAGTTGAGCGATGCGCTCTATCACGATGATTTAGCATTTGCCTATAGTTTTGAAATAGCGCAGATTAACAAAACAGAACAAGTAGTTCCAGAATTGAGTGCTGTAGCTCAGATTGGTTAGTAGAAATTGGTTAGTAGAAATAACTGAGGTAATATTTAGAGAGTCAGGATTATGTGCTTGAATCGAAACACCAGAATTCACCCAATGCCTAATAGTTGGTATCGCGTTGGCTTTAGTAAAGACCTGCGTCCAGGGGAAGTTAAAGCTCTGCGTTACTTTGATAAAGATTTAGTTCTCTTCCGTACAGAAAGCGGTGAAGCCTGTATTTTTGATGCTCACTGTCGCCATTTGGGAGCTCATTTAGGTCACGGAGGAGAAGTCAAGGGTGAAGGTATCCAATGTCCCTATCACGGCTGGATTTGGGAAAAAAATGGATCTTGCAATTATGTTCCTTACCCTCACACTGGTTGTAATCCCAATGTAAAAATTGGCAAATGGCCGGTAGCAGAGTTGAATGGGACAATTTTCACCTACTACCACAGTGAAGGAAAAGCTCCTACTTGGGAAATGCCTCAATTCCCTGAATTTTATGGTGGAGAGTGGGTATCTGCAGTGCAAATGTATAAACGCAACGTTAAATGTTCTATACAAGAAATTGCTGAAAATAACTCAGATACGGCACATTTTAGCCATTTACACGGGGCAAGATTTGGTAAAGTCCTCAGCGAATCCTTAGAACTAGATGGTTTGCTACGTACTCATATTGCTGCTTATGAAGTTCAGGTACCTATGATCTCTAAATTATTGGGGATCAATGAATTTCATACCACATATCAACAGTATGGATTAGGTTGCAATCGTAATCTTGTTGCTCTCAAAGCCAATGGTAAAACAGTCCTAGAATGGCGATTGGTTTGTATGCATACGCCAATTGATAAAGAAAATGCTGAGGCGCTATGTGTAACCAAACTGAAAAAATTCATAAATGTTCCCATTACTCGTTTGATCGTAGAACTACTGACGAAAAAAGCTTGCGAAGAAGTTGATAAAGATGCAATGGTTTGGGATCACAAAATTTTTCTAGAGAATCCCCCTCTTTATAAAGAAGAACATAGTATCAACCAATTCCGCGAATGGGTAAGACATTTTTACACAGAATCAGAAGAACCAGAACAACAGGCAACAATCTCCAGAGCCTCTGCTACTGCCAACAAAAACTAAAAACTAACTAATAATGCACTTTTTACAGAAAGAACGGGCGACGCTTGAAAGATTTATCCCTACCCTTGATAGCCAACTGCAAGCAAAATCTCTGCTAGACTTGGAACGTCAAGAAAGTCCTGCATTGCAGATTTTTCGTGAGCTTGGTGGTCCTGGCTTATTGATTCCCAAGGAATACGGTGGATCTGGTGTCACAGCTTTAGAACTAACCCAGATTCAACGAGCGATCGCTACTCGTTCACCTTCCTTGGCAGTTGCTGCAAATATGCACCATTGCACGGTAGCAGCTTTACTAGAAAGCATTGCTGATGAATCCGTAGCCGAGTTTATCCGGGCTATTGCAGATAACAATCTCTATTTAGCTTCTGGCTTTGCTGAAGGAAAAACAGGAACTAGTATATTGTTACCAACTATGAAGTGCCAGCGAGTGGATGGTGGTTTACTGGTTAGTGGTAGCAAAAAACCTTGTAGTTTATCCCTATCAATGCACTTTCTGACAGCAAGTGCAATTGTTCCCAGCAAAGAAGATGGAGATCTGTTAGCATTAGTGATCATCCCTGCTGATTCACCAGGAATCGAGCGTAAATCCTTTTGGAAAACTTGGGTGCTTAAAGCAGCAGAGAGCGAAGAAATAATTTTAAACGATGTATTTGTCCCAGAGGAATTTGTTTACTACTTAGGACAACCAGAGGACTTAGAAAACATTCTTGCTAAGGCTTTTATTTGGGTTGAATTGTTCTTATCAGCTTCCTACTTAGGTACAGCCAGCGCCCTGGTTGAGCGGGTAATAGCAGAACGCAAAGGTAGCCCTGGGGAACGTGCATCTTTAGCCATCGAAGTTGAAGGAGCAATGGCCGCCCTCGAGGCTGTAGCTCATTCAATTATGTATTTTGGTAATAGTGACCATCAAGTTGCACAATCATTGTTTGTTCGTTATTCCGTACAACGGGCAATAGAACGAGTAACTGAAACATCCACAGAGTT
The DNA here is from genome assembly GCF_014299995.1 of Sphaerospermopsis sp. LEGE 00249. Classification (NCBI taxonomy): domain Bacteria; kingdom Bacillati; phylum Cyanobacteriota; class Cyanophyceae; order Nostocales; family Aphanizomenonaceae; genus Sphaerospermopsis; species Sphaerospermopsis sp. LEGE 00249. The sequence goes on from NZ_JACJUZ010000001.1 coordinate 201,287, forward strand.
ACTAGGTGGCATAGCATTTATTCGTTCTGAAGAAATTGCCTACTTACTAGCAGCCTCTAGAGCGCTTGCATTCCATCCACCTTCACGGCTGAGTATGGCACCTTTTTTAGATGAATATTTAGCAGGTGGATCTTTAGTGATGCCTTAATTGCACACAACCAAAAAACTCTGGCGTTGCTGAATTATGAGATGATTTCGCCCAATTTAGAACGAATTTTCAACGGTTTCAAACGCCAATTCATCCCGCATTTATGCAACGCGAAAACTCTATATCCAGTGGAACATAACAACCATCACTTTAAACAACTGCCATGAATCAGGTTATTAGAACAATTAGAACAACTACAAATAGTAATTTTATAAGGAGCGATATTTTCTCTAATTTAGTGGAGCTATTGCGATCTAGAGCTTTAAATCAACCAAATCACACAGCGTTTACATTTTTACATGATAAAGAAGGACTAGAATCAACTGTAACTTATGAACAACTAGATGCTATGTCTAGAGCGATAGCTGTCTATTTGCAAAATATATCAACTCCGGAAGACAGAGTTTTATTACTCTACCCTCCAGGAATTGATTACATAGCAGCTTTTTTTGGATGTCTTTACGCAGATTTAATTGCGATTCCTCTGTATCAGCCAAAAAATAACCGAAATATGTCTCGGATTCAGTCAATTATGGAGGATTCCCAAGCACAAATTGCGTTAACAAATCATCAAACTCTTGTCAATGTACAAACATTATTGAATAATGCTCCTGATCTAAAACAACTACAGTGGTTAGCAACTGACACAATTGATCAAAGTTTAGCTGATCAATGGGAGCTAAGATCAATTAGCAGTGATGCTATTGCCTATCTTCAATACACATCTGGTTCTACTTCCACACCTAAAGGTGTGATGATTAGTCATGAGAATGCTTTATGTAACTCAGCAGAAATAGCCATTTCCTGGAGGACAGGATCTGATAGCATTCTCGTATCATGGTTGCCTCACTTTCACGATTTTGGACAGATATACGGGGTAATTCAACCTATTTACAGTGGATTCCCATGTATCTTTATGTCACCTGCCTCATTTACTCAAAAACCAATTCGCTGGCTAAAAGCAATCTCCGACTACAAAGCTACTCACAGTGGCGCACCCAATTTTGCTTATGATTTATGCGTTGACAAAATCAAACCAGAACAAAGGGCAGGTTTAGACCTGAGTAATTGGCAAGTGACTGTAAATGGTGCAGAACCAGTAAGACAGCAAACTTTAGAAAAATTCTATACAACTTTTGCACCTTATGGTTTCCGTTGGGGTACTTTCTACCCAGGTTACGGACTAGCAGAAGCAACACTAAAAGTTTCATCCGCAAGACAGAAAAACTCACCCACACTTTTAACTGTTCAAACAGATTCACTGTCCAAAAATTTAATTGTAGAAACATCACAAGATGAGCCATTTGCCAGAACAGTAGTTGGATGTGGTAAGACTGTCTTAAACGCAAAAGTTGTCATTGTTGATCCTGAATCTTTAACTCCATCTCCAACCGGTCAAGTGGGAGAAATTTGGGTATCAGGTCCTAGTGTTGCTCAGGGATATTGGGGAAGACAGGAAGAAACTCAGCGGACATTTGGAGCTTATCTAGCTGATAATGGAGAGGGACCATTCTTACGCACAGGTGATTTGGGTTTTCTCAAAGATGACGAATTATTTATCACAGGTCGAATTAAGGATTTGATCGTCATCCGAGGTAGTAATCATTATCCTCAAGACATCGAGCTAACAGTAGAACAAAGTCATCCTAGCCTCCGTTCAGGATATAGCGCCGCCTTTGCTATTGATGAGAACGAGCAAGAAAGATTAGTGATTGTTTGTGAAATCGAGCGTACTTACCTGCGTAAGTTTGATACTGATGAAGTTATTAGAACCATACGCCAAGCAGTATCTAAAGAACATGAGTTAGAGGTATATGCTGTCGTGCTGCTCAGAACAGGTAGTATTCCTAAAACCTCTAGTGGCAAAATTCAACGTCGGGCTTGTCTAATTCAATTTTTAAATAACGAATTAGATGTAGTCGGAGAATGGAAAGATAAGTCAGACGAACAAGTAATAAATAAAGAGACTTCTCCTATGCAATATAATTTATCCAGCATCATCAAATTAGGTATTCAAGATTGGCTTATGGCGTGGATTGCCAAAGAGAAAAAATTACATATCAGGGAAATCGACCCCAATCAATCTCTCACTTACTACAGTCTTAGTTCTTTAGATAGTATGAATTTACATGGAGATTTAGAAACTTGGCTGGGCTATTCAATTGTTCCTGATTGGTTGTGGGATGCTCCATCAATTGATGCTTTAGCCACTCAAATTTCTCACTCTCAAAATCCTCATTTTCATAATAAAGTTGCCTAATAACCAACTTTTTCAGGGGAGTTTTGAACAATTATTAACGCTTCTGTAATTTAAGGAAGTTATGTACCAGGATAATAACTTCCTTGATACTAAAAACAGCAAAAAATTTGGTCTTATTTCTATAAAATACCATGAAAATTGAAGCAATCAAGGCAGCTTTGCCAACAAAGAAACTGACAAATGATGATGTTCTGGCGTTAATTGAGGAATATAGCAAACCAGTCTTTTCTGGAGATTTAAAAACGGCTTTAAGCAAGATCAATTTTTTCCTGCGTTATTCAGGTTCAGATGTTCGTTACTGGTTAGACAAAAATGAAAAGCCAATTGATCTAGTGAATCGTGCTTTTCAAGAAGCACTTGCGGAAGCAAATTGTGACAAGGATGATATAGATTTACTAGTTTATACAGGTATTGGTCGAGGATTTATCGAACCAGCGGCCGCATATCATGTTGCAGCGTACCTTGGTTTACAACACGCAGAGTGTTTTGATATCCTTGATGCTTGCATGAGTTGGACTAGGGTGTTAAATATCGTCTACTCTTTGTTTAAAGCCGGTCGATATAAACGAGCATTAATAGTTAACGCCGAGTGCAATATGCACTATGGTGGACCTGTTTTTCCTACTGTTTTCCAATTGCCCAATGTGGAAGCGATTGAATGGTCTTTTCCGGCTTATACTTTAGGAGAAGCGGCAACTGCAACCATTGTTTCCTACGATCCTGATCAAGAATGGGAATTTCACTTTAAATCTCGTCCCGACCTGGCTGAACTGTGCAATGTACCCTTAATTGGATACGAAGGTTATTGCACACCGTCTGAACGTATTGGTTTAAATGGCATTAACAAATTTACATCTTTTGGGGTAGAGTTGCACGCCAACGCCTATCCAGAGTTCATTAATATCTTTAACCGCTTAAAAGCTCCTGTAAAGGAAATTCGTGCAGTTTTCCCCCATGCTTCTTCCAAGAGAGAGTGGGATAAAGTTGCTGAAGCATTAAACATCAAACACTTAATGTGGCATATTTATCCAACTTGCGGAAATGTAGTTTCTGCTTCTGTACCTACAGGTATTGCTTCTGCTATTTCCGCAAAGCAGATTCAGCGAGGAGATCGAATAGCAATTTGGGTTGGTAGTGCAGGTATGTCTTTTAGCTCTTGTTCTTTCATCTATTAATCAATTTGCCTATTCTTCTTTTATTTAATAAGGAGTTTTTATTTCATGTTTTTTCAACTTTTAAAATTGACTGTAGTAAGTTCTACTTACCTGTGTAGCTATTTTATCACTACTTTAGGGACAAAAAAAGAAGAACTAACTTTAAAACAAGCACGGTGGATTTACAGGTATTTCCTGCAAATGGGTCCAATATATATCAAAATTGGACAAATTTTAGCAACCCGTTCTGATTTGATTCCCCAAAATTGGGTGACAATCTTAAAAGAATTGCAAGATAACGTGCCTTATATGTCTGAGGAGGATACGCGGAAAATTCTCAACCAGGATTTACATCTGCCATTTGAAGAAATTTTCAGTGAATTTTCCTTTCAGCCATTAGCGAGTGGTTCTATAGCTCAAGTCCATAGTGCTACCTTGTTTACTGGACAAAAAGTAGCTGTTAAAGTTGTTAAGAAAAATGTTCGTAATCAACTCAAACAGAATCTGGATATTTTCCAGTTTTTAGTTAATATCTTGGATCTCATAGTTCCATCTGTTAGAGAACTAGGTTTACCAAAGCGGCTAAAAGAATTAAGGTCTTTGCTGATTATTCAAGCAGACATGAAGCAGGAAGCTGAAAAACAGGAAGCAGTTTATCTTAACTTTAAGAATCATCCCTACGTCAGAGTTCCGGCTGTGATTAAAGACCTTTCTACATCTAACCTATTGTTCATGGAATTTGTAGAAGGAATACCAGGCAAAGAGGTTCACAAAGTTGAATTAAAACGCAATCTTGTGGCTCAACGTTTCCAAGATACTATCTATACTATGCTGTATATGCATGGATTATGTCATGGAGACCCCCATCCAGGAAATATCTTTTTTACAAAAGATGGATCAATTATTCTCCTAGACTATGGGATTACAGTGCAACTGACTGAAGATGAAAAATGGGGTTTATCATCTTTTTACTACGCTTGTACTCGCAAGGAATGGGATATAGCTGTCGAGCGTTTTACCAATCACTTTGTTACAGACAAAGCCTACATAAATCAAAACTGGAATGGTTACACAGAGGAAATAAAAACTGTTTTACAATATCATTTTGATGCTAATAAAACACAATGGTCAACAGTTAGTTATTTCCAAGATGTGAGTAAGGTATTGCGGAAATATCGCGCACGGTACACTACTAATTTTACCAAAGTTGAGTTAGTATTTTTATCTTGTGAAGGCTTTGCAACCCAAATCGACCCCAATATTGATATTTGGGAGAATGCGAGTAAGTTTACAGACCGTTATTCTCCCTACATGAGTCCACAAGTCAAAGCAACTTTTGATGTTTATTTTCAACAAACTTCTCCTTCTTCCTTGGCAATGCGCGATCGCGCCAATGGTTTCTTAGTTGCACCTACTCACATCAACCGATACTTTTTCCCCAGCACTTATCCAGTGTTTGTTAAAAAGGCTCATAACAGCAAAATTGAAGACTTTGATGGTAATGTTTTCGTAGATATATCATGCGGTTATGGTCCTCACCTCTTAGGCTATGCCCATCCTGCCATTAACCAAGCAATTTCTGAAGCCCTGGCTAATGGATTTGTCAACGCAATTGGTAGTGAGGCAGAATTAAAATTAGCTGAAATGGTGGTTGATGCTTTACCAGGTGCTGAAAAAGCTATCCTCTCTAACTCAGGCACAGAAGCAATTTTACAAGCAATTCGTTTGTGTCGAGCTTATAGAAAGAAAGATCGGATAGCAAAATGTGAAGGTCACTATCACGGATTTTCTGATCAAGGAATGGTCAGTTCCTGGTTTCGCTTTACAGGTGAAAAGTTTGATCCTCAACCCATTGCAGGAACTCAAGGTTCTGACAGTGCGACGGTCAAAAATACTTTGGTTTTGCAATATGGTCACATTGAAGGTTTAGAAAGATTGCGTGCAGAAGCATCAGATTTAGCTTGTTTGATTTGCGAACCCATGCCTTCATTACTGGCTAATTATGACATTGAATTTCTCACAAAACTAAGAGAAATCTGTACTGAATTAGACATTCCTCTCATATTCGATGAAGTTGTTTCAGGATTTCGGGTAGCCTATGGTGGTGTACAAAACTTGGCAGGAATTTTCCCTGATTTGACTTGCTTAGGAAAAGTAATTGGTGGAGGTCTACCTTGTGGTGCAGTTGTAGGTAAACAGAAACTCATTGACATTGGTAAGAGTTCTCAAGATCCCTTTTCTGATTATGAAAAGAAAGCTTTTGTCGGCGGGACTATGAGTGGTAACTCATTAACTTGTGTCGCTGGAACAGCTGCATTAACTTATCTCCAAGAACACCCAGAAATATATGTCCAACTGGAAAATAATACGAATTGGTTAGCGGAAAAACTGCTAGAAATTGGTCACTCTCACGGTGTACCTATTCAAGTCAAGGCCAATCGTTCCATTTTTTCTTTGACCTTTAGTCATAAACCTGCTAAATACTTCCGAGAAAAGCAAGCTGGTAGTAATTTTAAAGTCAATCTAGCTCTAGCATATTATATGCGGAAACATGGGATTTATATGCCAGAATTACATACTTTAATGTTGAGCGCAGCCCATACCCAAGAAGACTTAGAATTAATTTCTACTGCATTTGACTTAAGTTTGCAAGAAATGATCGGTGATGGTTTCTTTACACTTTAGTTAGCTAGCCAGTAATCTGGTATAATGAAGGCATTAGTAGTTACTAGCTCTTCTTTATAGGACTTACGCACTGTACAAATTCACCATGATGTGTATGAACGAAAATCCGTCGTTTCAGGCTTTTGGCGATTAACTTCCGATCAATAGCGATAGCCCAAAAATAATTAAAAAATCACGTTAAAATGCCCGAAACCCATACCTTATATTTAGTTGATCCTGGCGTAAGTCCTAATTTATTGGCTGTTTGTTAAAAAATACTCCTTGCTGAATTTTTGAAAACAATAAAACAATACTGAGATTATTTTATGAAAACAGTAAAATCTGCCCAAAACTCTACTCGTAAATGTAAAGTTGCTGTAATTGGTGCTGGTGCTAGTGGTATTGCTACAGCAAAATGTCTGATGGAAGATGGTCACGAACCAACGGTTTTTGAAAGAGGTGATCAAGTTGGTGGTGTTTGGGTTTTTAACAAAACTAACGGACGAGCTTTTAGTACGGTTCACTTTCAACATTCAAAGTATGTTAGTGTTTTCTCAGATTATCCAATGTCAATGGAAACAAATGAGTTTCCACACTATACAGAAGTTTTACAATATCTAAATGATTATGTTGATCACTTTGATATTAGAAAAAATATCAAATTCAATACACCAGTAGATAAAGTTGTAAAAACAGATGATGGTTGGGACGTTACTATTAGCTATCCTGGTGGTCAAGCTACTTTTAATTTTGATGCGATCGCTGTTTGTAGCGGTATTTATAATGATGCTAGATGGCCAGGATTTCCAGGCGAAGAGAAATTTAAAGGCAAGATAATCCACTCCAAAGATTATAAAGATCCGTCAATTTTTACAGACAAAAATGTTCTTATTCTTGGCAACGGACCTAGCGGAGTTGATATTGCTGTAACTGCATCATATAACTCTAATAAAACCATTTGGAGTTACCGTAAAAATCGCTGGTTACTGCCAAGATACTGTGAAAGACTACCTTTCGATTTTATCGTTACTCGCCTGAATAAACATATTCCTTTCCGTCACCAAATATTATCTTTGGTTCACTTTCAAAAGTTTTACCCGATTATGTTGGATCACATTGCTTGTGGTGTAAAACCAGATGTTGGTCCAGAGAAATCAGGCCCTGTTTTTAACGAAGATGCCTTAAACCGCATTCGTTTGGGAGCGATCAAAAACAAACCCAATATTTCACATTTTCAAGAAGACAAAGTTGTCTTTGAAGATGGCAGTAGCGAAGCAATAGATATTGTTGTTTATGCCACAGGTTATCAAGTAAAAATTCCTTTTATGGATGAATACTTAGGTGAAGACCATCAAAAAAACTTAAATCTTTATAAGATGGTATTTCACCCAGAACTACCAAACTGTGGCTTTATTGGCTTTGTTTACGGCAACGTCATATTTCCCACTTCTGAACTACAAGCAAGGTGGTTTTCTAAGGTCATTTCCGGTGAACTAGAATTACCATCAAAAGTAGCAATGGAAGAGCAAATTGCAGAACATAGAAAACATCAAGAAGAAGGCTGGATTGAAAGTGCATACCGTAGCTTGCGCGTTTCCGCTTTTGACTATATGGATGATATCGCTAAGGAAATTAACGCTCTCCCTAAACTGTGGGAAAACTGGAAAATTTTGAAGGAAATTTTTACAGGCCCAATGCTCTCTACACAATATAGAATTGATGGACCAAATAAATGGCAAGGTGCAATTTCTTGGATTAAACAAGTACCCAAGTTAGTAAGGAAGTAAATAAACGCCATCTAAAGCATGAAAAAATCAGGAGTTGGAGATGATTAAGAACGGATCTTTAAGCATATTTAAAGCTATCTTGAGCTTGATAATCTATGGTTTTTTGTCAATTGGTATACCACTTTTAGGGTGGGGTATGGATGACTTGCCAGAATTTTTAGCAAATCCAGCCAGAGTTATTTTCTTAGTTGGTTCAACTTTGATGGCTATTATCTATGCCTGGTTTATACCTCAAAATCTTGTGAGTGACGCTGTTAAAGATAAACTCATAACTCGCCAAAACATCACTTTATGGTTGAGTATGGCTATTTACGTGATCATTTTTAGCCTTTTGCCATACTGCGATCACCACAACCTCTGGCAAATTAAAGCTGAAAATTATTTAAGATATGTTGGGGTAGTAATGTTTACTATTGGTCTGATTTTCTCTACTTGGGGTCCACTGCACCTTGGTAAACAATTTGTTTTCAATGTGACAATTCAATCAGGAAATAAGTTAGTCACAGATGGCCCATTTAGCTATGTACGCCACCCTCGTTATTTTGGTTTGTTTGTTTGGGTTTTGGGAGTTTCACTCATCTATCTTTCAGTTATGGGACTGGTAATGAGTGGAGTATATATGTTGTTGTTGGCATGGCGAATATATGATGAAGAAAACTTACTCCAGAAGGAGTTTGGTCAACAATGGAAAAATTATTGTCAGCAAACAAAGCGGATAATTCCTCTGATTTATTAGTTGTAATTATCAAAAAAAGGCTTATTATTAAGCCTATTTTATTTACCAAAATTAAGACAAGGAAATGATAAAGTATGGACACCTTGGTGAACGCATTTATGAACAAACTCATGCAGCCTTTCATGAGTGACAATAAATTACCAGACGGACCAGAAGATCCTGAATTATTTCAGTTAATCAATTGGCTCGTTCGACCTTTGGAGTATCTAGAAGAATGTGTAGAGAAATATGGTGATATGTTTACTATGAGGCCACTCGGTTTCCCTCCATTGGTATTTATAGGCCATCCTCAAGGAATTAAAGACATTTTTAGTACCTATGCTAAATCTTTTGATACCGGAACTACAGATATGAACGCTATGCTCCATGCTATATCTGGTGATCGCTCCGTAGCAGTCCTGGACGGCTTTGAGCATAAAAGAGAGCGTAAATTACTTATGCCTCCTTTTCATGGAGATAGATTAAAGCTATATGCTAATAAAATATGTGAAATTACTGATAATGTCACTTCTAAATGTAAAATAAATAAACCTTTTATTGCTAGAGATGTCATTGAGGAGATTACCCTCAAGATACTTATGCACATAGTGTTTGGGTTCAGTACAGGGGAAAAAAGTAAACAATTTATATCAGTCATAACTGATTGGATAGATCAAATTGATTCTCCAGTGCAATCGAGTTTGTTGTTTTTGAGATTTCTGCAAGTAGACTTAGGAGCCTGGAGTCCCTGGGGTAATTTCGTCAGAAGCAAACAATCAGTTGACCAGCTTCTTCAAGCTGAAATAGAATATAGGCGAACTAACAAAGAAAAACTTGGAGATGATATCTTCAGTTTACTGCTAGAAGCAACTTATGAAGATGGTCAGACAATGAGCGATGACCAGGTAAAACATGAATTGATGAGTTTGTTATATGCTGGATACGAAACTACCGCGACTGCTTTAGCCTGGGCTTTTTACTGGCTCGAACAATATCCGCGAGTAAAAAGGAAACTATTACAAGAAATCGATAGTTTAGGGAAAAATCCCGACCCAATTGAGATATCTCAACTGCCATATTTAACGGCTGTTTGTCAAGAGACATTGCGAATTTATCCCACATTACCATTTGCTTTTGGACGTACTGCTAAACAAGATATGGAAATAATGGGTCGTTTGTTTAAAGCTGGGACAACATTTTATCCCTCTATTTATTCAGTCCATCATCAAGAAGATTTGTATCCAAATTCAAAGCAATTTAGACCAGAAAGATTTTTAGAACGTCAATATACCCCTTACGAGTTTATCCCTTTTGGTGGTGGTCCGAGGATTTGTGTGGGTTATGCTTTAGCTATGTTAGAAATGAAACTAGTAATCGCTTCAATTGTATCTAAATACAATTTAAAAATAGCTGATGATCAACCTGTTAAACCAGAACGTCATTTCAGTAGCATCGCACCCTCCAATGGTGTACCTTTAGTTCTGACTGGTTTTCGCTAATAGGATGCTGGTTAATTCTGTCACCATAGCCATATCTCTTCACAACACATTCAATATTACACATCAACCACAAGCTCAACATTCTATCTCAAGGATTAAAACAATGTCAGACCAAACAAATAGACTCCGCTATTTCAATGTTTTTCTGGATTCAATTGAGCGACAAGATCAGGAAGTGACAGAAGCTGTTGGGCATCATGTCCATTGGGGTTATTGGGACTCCAACAATTTAGCAGATGGTTCTGTTCAAGACTTTCGACAGGCAGCAGAAAATTTATCTGTGAAAATGTGTGAAGCAGGCAGAATTACAGATAATCAAAAAGTTTTAGACGTAGGATGTGGATTTGGAGGCACTATAGCCACTATCAATCAGAGATATAAAAACATGGATTTAGTCGGCGTGAATATTGATGAGCGCCAGCTAGCCAGAGCCAGAAAAATTGTTCTGCCTGCTGAAACTAACAAAATTGAATTTGTAGAAGCAGATGCCTGTAAGCTGCCCTTTGAGAATAATTCCTTCGATGTGGTTTTAGCTGTTGAGTGTATCTTTCACTTTCCCAGTCGAGAGATTTTCTTTCAAGAAGCAAAACGGGTACTGAAACCAGGTGGTTATCTAGCGATTTGTGACTTCACTCCAGCAGATATAGTAATGCCTTGGATGGGGATGTTAGATTTTGTGTTTAAAGGCTTATTTCCTGATGTTTATGCACAAAATAACCTGAACCTAAATAATAGCGTCACTTTACACGATTATGAGGCACTAGCTAAACGGACGGGATTTCGAGTTTTTTATGAACACGACATTACGGTAAATACCTTGCCTACTTACCCTATTTCTTGTGAAATACTCCGTAAAGCCTCACCCCCAGGATGGGATACTGAAGTTGACATTTTTCTGACCCAAACTATGGAATGGTTCAGCCGTCAAGGTTTATATCGTTACATAATTTTCTCATTTCAAGCCGTGTCTTGATAGAGATTCGTCTGTTGTCAGTTTTCTGCCTTTTCAATTTTTTCTTGTAGGTAAAGCAACCTCGCAATCATTGCCAGCAAACCGACACAACCCGTAGCGAAAACTAGAAATAGCCAAGGCAGTGGACGCATTCCTAGAGCCTTGGCCTGAGGTACAACAAAGCTCCATCCAATACCCACACCTAGAAGCAAATCGAACCAAATCTGATTACCCCAAAAATTTCTGATATGCTCAGTCCAAAATCCATACAGACCACCAACAGCTACTGTGTAAGCCGAGAATGTTAAGAACAACACCGACAATAACGCAGGAAAAAGCCATAGATTTTTTATATGGGCATTATTTTCATTATTGTCTCTAACGGCGACGTACAACATAAATAGCACGAAAAGAAACAATGCAATTTTTGGTAACAGAGATGTGATTGACATGGGTATTTATGGTTCTCATCGTTGCAGATATTTTAGCACACGAAAAACATACAGCTACAAAGATATGGACAATTTTTTGGATTTAGGAAGATTAAGTATACATTCAAGAATGTTGATCGCACTTCAAAGCAAATATGTATTCGGAGGTATAGGGATGAAACCCACAATCATAAACAAAAAAGTTGATAGATGTGGCCTAGATTTTTCTTGAGCCTCTCAAGACTAGGAAACTGCTAAAGCAACTTTGCTTGGTAAATCAGTTAGTAGTAAGGATGTTAGTCCTTAGCTTGAGGGCTTTAGCCCTGATTACGAACTCTGCTATCATTCGTCCTGTAAATTTCGATTATTTAGGTTTTCTCATGTCAAAACTTCACTCTATTTCACAACCTGACTCTATTCTTGGTACTGATATGAATCAATTATTTACCCCAGAAATCAGAGGTCTGCAAGGTTTCCTCTCCATTGTGAACAACGGAATAAATCTTAAAGACGGCTATGCAATGAGTCCGGCGTTAGCCCAGCAGGGACTGTATGCTGCTGAAGTTAAATATCTCAAATCTAATCCTGACATTGCTCAACTTTTTGAAGAACGATATTTTGCACCGAATCCTGACATAGACGAATTAGCCAAACTGCCTCAAGATTCGTTAGGCTTTGCCTATGCCTCTTACCTACGCTCAAATAACTATGTGCAAGATTTTTATCCACCTATCGAGGTTGTAGATGACGCAAGCTACTATTATATGCGTATACAACAAACTCATGATATTTGGCATACTGTGAACGGATGGTTGGATGGTATTGGGGGAATTAAACTGGCAGCATTTCAGGTTGCACAAACTCGCTCTTCCCTTTTAACCGTCGTGATTACCGCAGGGATGTTAAATGCGATCAAGACGAACCAAGATATAACCGCAATTGTAGGTTTTCTTCAGGAGGGCTACGAAGTAGGTATTCAGGCAAAACCCTTCCTGGCGCAGAAGTGGGAAGAGGGTTGGGAAAAGCCGCTATCACAGTGGAGAGCAGAGTTAAATATCAAAGACTCTTAAACACTTTTGTAGTGTCAAACAGATTACTCTTCCGAGAAACTAGTATCTTTGCTGTTTCCAGCAAAGCATAATAATGACCTAAGTTGCTACTTATCAATATTCAAGTTTAATTCTGGATTTGATTTCCCTGAACCACCTTATACAAGGCGAGTAAATCATCAAATTCCCCTTTTTTCAGAGGGATATAGGGCTATTCAAAAGGCTGATAATTATAATTAGCAACTTGGGTTAACACTGGTTTCTAGTACGAGTTTTATAACCAAAACCTAATAATATAATGGCGCGGTTAACGGTGGCTTAATCCCCAATGTAAACATCTGGGTTTAGTCCGTAAGCAAGAACAATCCATATCAAGGAAATATAGCAATGCAAACCACAGAAATATTGACAACAATGGAAACCAAGGAAATATATCTGCCTGAAGTTAAAACTGAATTCTTATTCACGGCCAGAATACAGGTGCAAGCAGCAATGGATGTCGGACCAGGTCCTGATGGCCATCGCATGATCTTTATGCACCAGTCCGGTTATTTCGAGGGACCGAAACTCAGAGGTGAAATTATTTCGATGTCTGGTGGTGATTGGGCAAGAGTAAGGGCTGACGGGTCTGGTGCAATTGACGTTCGTGTATGCCTCAAAACCCATGACGGGGCAATCATTCTCATGACTTATGGTGGAAGGATGATCACAACCCCAGAAAACTTTGCTTATGTGATGGATTATTTAAAGCCAGACGATCCCAAGGGAGCAGAGGAGCGATACTATCTCCGAACTAATCCTTTATTTGAGACAGGGGATCAGCGGTACGCATGGCTGAATCATATCGTTGCAATCGGCAAGGGACGTACTGGCGACGGTGGTGTAATTCACGAAGTATTTGCAGTGCATTAGTTATGACCAGGGGATTTTTCAGCCCCTACTCAGGGAGTAACGCAACAAACTAAATCGTAGACGTAGGCAAACCATTCTACTCAAGTCGGGCAATCAGCCTATGGGGTTGTCCCACTTGAGTGCACTACCTTACCACTGCACTGTCTCACCAACGCTCTGGTTTCTTTTTTTGGTTGTGTTCACTGCCTGAGAATCAAAGATCGCCTATTTCAGATTTAGTTATCTTTAGATTTTCTAAAGAATTAGTTACAAAATCTAATTTTAAGATCAAAAAGTAAGCTGGATATTTTTTCACTTATTTAGGATAGCCAAATGAGTATTGACGCTCAAGAAAGTAACATCCCAGAATATAAAACTGTCGAGCTACCACAAGGAACACTTCACTATAGTGATCGTGGACAAGGACCAATATTAATTTTTGTTCACGGGCTTTTAGTTAACGGAAGACTCTGGCGTAATGTTGTACCTCTGTTGGAAGGCGAGTTTCGCTGCATTGTCCCAGACCTACCCCTTGGCTCTCATATCCAACCAATGAAGCCTGATACTGACTTGACTCTACCTGGTCTTGCTCGCTTAGTGGCAGATCTTATTACAGCCCTTGATTTAGATCATGTCACCTTAGTTGGCAATGATACAGGTGGTGCTATATGCCAGTCAGTCATTAGCCAGTATCCTGAAAAAATCTCACGACTGGTGCTGACTAACTGTGATGCTTTTGAAAACTTTCCACCGCCAGTTTTTCTTCCCCTCCAATACGCTTTTTTCATACCAGGCTTTGCTCTTACGTATGCAAAGTTAACCAACTCAAGTTTAGTTCAGAAGTTCCTGTTTGCACTACTCGCAAACCAACCCTTGGAAGCAGAACAAGAGGAAGGATACTTTGCACCCCTAATTCGTTATCCTGGTGTGCGTGATGACCTCACAAAAGCTATGTGTGGTATTTCCAATCGTTACACTCTTGAAGCAGCCCGTTCTTTTGCCAATTTTAACAAGCCAGTGTTAATTGTTTGGGGTGAAGACGATCCATACTTTACTTTTAATTTTGCTGAACGCCTCAAAAATTCTTTCCCTGATGCTCGACTAGAGCGTGTTGCAAAATCGCGTACTTTCGTACCTGAAGATCAACCTGAAGTATTAGCGCGGTTGATTAAAAGTTTTGCTTTTAATGTGACTGCATGAGTAAGAAGTTAGAAACCATTTATAAACTAAAAATTTACACAATAAGACCACACATCATAATAGGAGATAACAATGGCAGTTCTTAAACTAGAAAATGGCACTATCCACACAGATTTAATCACAATTGCTCAGGAACTAGCTCCTCTGAATATTGAAATTAATCGCTGGACTGTTACAGATAATCCTCAACTCAAAGGATTATTAGCACAGGATAGCCTCAACGAAGAGCAAAAAGAACAAGTCCTCCAAGGTTTAGATAGTTACTTTGAGCAACTAAAACAGACAGCAGGTTATCAATCTCGTGATTTGGTGGTGCTTCATCCAGGGATTCCTCACCTTGATGAATTAATCGCCAAGTTTCAGCAAATTCATACCCATGCAGATGATGAAGTCCGCTATATCATTGATGGAGAAGGGATTTTTGGCTTTGTGCTTCCTGATGATAGTCAAGTAGAACTGACAGTCGAACCAGAAGAATACATTAAAGTTCCTGCTGGAACTGAACATTGGTTCTATCTCACCCCAATAAAACGGGTGAAAGCTGTACGCTATTTCACAACTACAGAAGGTTGGACACCCGAATATACAGGGAGAAAAATTCGTATTGGCCAACCTGTACTGGTTTGACAAGGTAACGGGGCGGGGAGCAGGGAGCAGGGGAAAGAATTTTAGATTTTAGATTTTGGATTTTAGATTGAAATCCAATCCAAACTTGAAAATCCAAAATCCAAAATTGAATTGTCCAATGCCCCATGCCCCAAAATTTCTGAATTTTGAATTGGGAGGGCAATAACTTGACTAGTATCACAATAGCAGATTCTCGTTTGCAACTAATTGCAAATGCCCGTTATTTTTACCAACAAGGTTGGATGGTGGGAACTGCCGGCAATCTTTCAGCCCGTTTACCTGATGGTAGCTTCTGGATTACAGCCAGTGGTAAATCAAAGGGTGAGTTATTACTTAGCGATTTTGTCCGCATAGCGCCAGATGGCACAATAGAAGCATCAACTTCTAACTCACAACCTTCGGCTGAAACGTCTATTCATCAGTTAATTTATCGCCTGTTCCCGGAATCACAAGCTTGTTATCACATACACTCAATTGAGGGCAATTTGGTTTCTCGCCTAGTTACAGGAGATACTTTACCTTTACCACCATTAGAAATGCTCAAAGGTTTGGGAGTTTGGCAGGAAAACCCCCGTTGTGTGATGCCAATTTTTACAAATCATTTGGCAGTTCCCCAGATTGCTGCTGATATTGAGAAACGCTTCGCTATGCATCCACCACAAATACCAGCACTACTAATTCGTGATCATGGTGTCACAGTTTGGGGTGCTTCAGCAGAATCCTGTCGTAATTCTATTGAGTTATTAGAGTATATCTTTCGCTATATAGTGGCTGCTAGTAAGTTAGATATCAACAGACACAGCGAACAATAGCTGAAGCTTTAGGGACATTGAGAGAGTTACGTCCTGAAAGAAAAATACCTGAGCAACATTGAGCATATCTGAATAATGAGTAATATAATACTTGGGGATCAATTCAGTAAAACTGATGCCTAAATACACATCACCAAAAGAAACGGCAGAACATTTTGGTGTCAGTCTCCATACTTTAAGACGATGGGAAAAGAGTGGACAGATACAAGCAATTAGGACACCATCAGGACAGCGAAGATATGATATCGCATCGTACACAGGACTCTCAAAAGAGAAAGGAAAACAGGCAGTTCCGTCCTGCATACCAACAAACAAGCTAGATCAAACAAGCTAGATATTTTTTAATTTACAGGAGAAGAAAATGAGTTTTGAGGCTTCAGGAAATAACACCCCAGAACGTAAAACTGTTGATCTACCGCAAGGAACAATTCACTATAGCGATCACGGACAAGGACCAATATTAGTTTTTGTACATGGGCTTCTGGTTAACGGACAACTCTGGCGTGATGTTGTATCTCTACTCAAAGGTAAGTTTCGCTGTATTGTACTAGACTTGCCTCTTGGCTCTCATATCCAACCCATGAACCCGGATACCGACTTAACTCCACCTGGTCTGGCTCGCTTAGTAGCTGATTTTATCACAGCCTTAGAATTAGATCATGTCACCTTGGTTGGGAATGATACAGGTGGTGCTATATGCCAGTTAGTGATTGACCAGTACCCCGAAAAAATATCTGGACTTATACTTACTAACTGTGATGCTTTTGAAAACTTTTTACCTCTGTTGCTCCGTCCCCTTCAGTACGCAGCCCATATACCAGGCTTTATCTCTGCATTTGCCCAGGTAATGCGCTGGCGTTTAGCTCGACATATCTTATTTGCCCTACTGGCACACAGACCATTAGAACCAGAAGCAGAAGCAGCCTACTTTACACCGCTAATTCGTTTTGCTGGTGTACGTCACGATGTCACTAAAGTTGTACGTGGTATTTCCAATCGTTACACTCTGGAAGCAGCACGTTCCTTTCCTAATTTTCACAAACCGGTTTTAATTGTTTGGGGCGAAAACGATCCATTCTTTCCTTATCACTTTGCTGAACGCCTCACCAAATCCTTTCCTAATGCTCGACTAGAGCGTGTGGCAAAATCCCGTGCTTTCGTACCTGAAGATCAACCTGAAGTTCTAGCGCAGTTGATTACAGCCATGAAAGCAGAATCCCCAGCAGTCAGAATCTGAAAATCCTAAAATTTTCCGGATCTAGGACTTACGCCAGGATCAACCAAATATGAGGTATGGGTTTCGGGCATTTTAACGTGATTTTTTAATTATTTTTGGGCGATAGCGAAGCGCTGCTGCAAGCAGTTCGCTATTGATCGGAAGTTAATCGCCAAAAGCCTGAAACGACGGATTTTCGTTCATGCACATCATGGTAAATTTGTACAGTGCGTAAGTAGGGTTTGCTGAATAAACCTAAAACCTTGATATATCAAAGGTTAGAGGCTGATAAACACAGAAATTAGTGCAAGGGTTTTGAAGGGTATACCGGAAAAAGTGTGCATTTTTTGGGATTTCAAGAGATGGCAAAGAAATTTTCAAATCTTCTCCTGACTCCTGACTCCTGAATCCTATGCTCTCACGGAAAGACTTTCTCAGCAACCCCTAAGTACTAGGATCTATCTTGAAGCACTACGAGCTAAACCCACCACCTCACACTTGGATTCAGTGTTAAGAGGGATGGCGGGTTTTTCCAGAGAATTCAAGGCAGTGGTACTAGCTACACAACAAAAATCCTAAACCTTAACTGGCTGTTTGGTAGTTTCTACAGCCTGATAAGGATGAGAATTGTTAATAGGTTGTGGTCCTAAGAAAGCTTCCTTACCTGTAATCAATCGAGAACGACGATTACGAGTAATATAATTCCATGCCCACTGAATTACCACTACCATCTTAGTATCAAACTCAATTAAGAAATAGATGTGAATTACTAGCCAAAATACCCAAGCAATAAAACCTGTAAGTTTCAGAAAACCTAAATCTACTACCGCTAAATTTTGCCCAATCATTGCTAAACTACCAACATCGGTGTAATGGAATGGTGGCAAAGTATGACCATGAAGCCGTAGTAAAATCAACCCAGCAACATATTCTCCTTGTTGTTTAGCTACAGGTGCAACACCGGGTAAAGGTTTACCAGTTTGATGGGAGAAATTAGCTAAATCTCCAATCACAAAAATGTTTTTGTAACCTTTAACAGTTAAGTCTGGTTCTACAACTACTCTACCGGAGCGATCGCATTCTACACCAGTACGATCTGCTAAAACTTTTGCCATTCCAGAAGCTTCAACACCTGCTGCCCATAATACAGTTTTGGCAGTAACTTGTTGTACTTTATCATCTTGTTTGAAAGTAACAACGTCATTTTCAATATTTGTTACCCTGGTTTGGGTTTGAACCATCACACCCAATTTTTGTAAAGATTCTGTTGCTGATTGCGATAATTCTGGTGAAATATGAGGAAGAATGCGATCGCCACCTTGCAATAATAAAATTTTCGCTTCTGAAGTGTCGATATTGCGGAAATCTTCTTGCAGGGTTTTATATGCCAACTCAGCGATCGCACCCGCTAATTCTACCCCAGTAGGACCACCACCCACAATCACAAAAGTCAACAAAGCACGGCGTTTTTCAGGATCAGTTTCATTTTCTGCTGCTTCAAATGCAGAAAAAATCCGCCGACGCATTTCTATCGCATCTTCTACAGTTTTCAAACCAGGAGCTAAGTCTTTCCAATTATCTTTCCCAAAATAAGAATGGTTAGCACCTGTAGCCACAATTAAAGTATCATAAGGTACGATTTTATCACCCACAAATACCTTTTGTGTCTTCGGATCAATATTATTTACTTCTCCCAGCAAAACTTTTGTATTTTTACTTTTTCTGAGAACAGCACGCAAAGGAGAAGAAATATCAGCTGGTGATAACGTACCAGTGGCAACTTGATATAAAAGAGGCTGAAATAAGTGAAAGTTCCGTTTATCAATGAGAGTAACCTTTACATTTCTATTAGCAAGAGATTTTGCCGCATACAGTCCACCAAAACCACCACCAATGATGACAACCTCATGTTGTTTATTCTTTTCAAGTGAAACAACCATAAGAAAATATTCCCTTTTGTTAAGAAGCGTGTAACTTTTCTTAACAAATATGTAACAAAGTTATAAGATAGTTTGCCGTTTCTTAGAAAACACTTGACAAAATAATAAAAGTAGTTAAAGTAACTAAATTTGTAATAATTCAGTATTCAGTATTCAGGAGTTTTTTATTTTGGATTTTGGATTTTGGATTTTGGATTGTTTTTGTTCAGTCCAATCTAAAATCTAAAATCTAAAATCTAAAATTTTCTTCCCCAGTCCCCACTCCCTGCCAATACCTAACTACCAATTCCTTCACTGGGTGGTAATTTTTCCGGTGGTGCTTCTGCTGGGGGAGCAAGTACAGCATCTGGGGCGACTTCCTCAACAGAAATAGGTGGTTTTTCCTCGGTTTCCTCTTGCGCTTGTGCGACTAACTCAGGAGTCGGAGGAGTTGGATGTGTCACTTCTGAAACAGTTTCAATTTTGGCTTCAGTTTTGGTTTCAGTTTGACTAACTTCCTCACTGACTTCTGCCGTTGGTGTAGCCGTTTCAGATGCAGGAACAGTTACCACTTCCATTGGAGATGTTGTTTGGCTTGGTTGTTCTGCAACAAGAGTAGTCTGATCAACAATTGTCACAACAGGTTTTTCTGGAGGTGCTACTGGTTGTTTATTCCCTACTTGTTGTACCTTACCTTTAACACCACTAAAAACATTAGCAATTAACGATGATAACTGTCCCAGCTTTTCCTGTAAAGAAAACTTAGATACCTGTTCTTGAATACTCACTTTAACTAACTCAGGACTGGGAATAGGCGTTTGTTGTACCTCTGGTGTAAGTTGACGACGCAGAGAAAGAGTTTGCCAACCAAACCACACCAAAAGCGCCACACTAGCTATATGACCCAGTAATAAACCCCCAGTAATGCGTGATGCAAAAATCCATAACACCAAAGCGTAAAATAAACCCACACCACTCCAGATAAAATCATTCTTGCGGTGAATTTCCGGGAAAAAGAAAGCAGCTATGTAAATAGCTACACTGCCAATTCCCACTACTAACGCTAGGATATAGGCGAGCATTTTTTTAACTCCTTCAAGGTTATCATGTGCCATATTTCCATTTTGCGAATTTTGTTATTGATTTGTCATTGAATTGTTGACTCAGATACAAATCAAAACCAATTCTTGGTGTTAGATGTGATTTTTGCCATTTACCTCAACTCTTAATGTCTTCTTTAGGAGTGAAGCCAAAATCTCGGATTACCCTTAAAGATGAAAGCATCTGCAAGAGTTAGCCAAACCCAAAAAACATTTGAACTATGACACTACAAAGCTTTGGTGTGATTGGATTAGCCGTTATGGGCGAAAATATCGCTCTAAACGTTGAGCGTAATGGCTTCCCAATTGCAGTTTACAACCGTTCCCGTGAAAAAACCGATGCCTTCATGGCCAACCGCGCTGGAGGACGGAATGTTAAAGCAGCTTATACCCTGGAAGAATTTGTCGCTTCATTAGAACGTCCCCGCAAAATCTTAGTCATGGTGCAAGCTGGTAAACCTGTTGATGCGGTAATTCAACAGCTTAAACCCTTACTGCAAGAAGGTGACATCATTATTGATGGTGGTAACTCTTGGTTTGAAGATACCGAAAGACGCACTCAAGAATTAGAACCCACTGGTTTACGCTATATCGGTATGGGTGTGAGTGGTGGTGAAGAAGGCGCGTTAAATGGTCCTTCTCTCATGCCCGGTGGTACAAAAAGTTCCTATGAGTATCTATCCCCCATTTTCAACAGAATCGCTGCACAAGTTGATGATGGTCCCTGTGTAACCTATATTGGACCTGGTGGATCTGGTCACTATGTAAAAATGGTTCACAACGGCATTGAGTACGGCGATATGCAGTTAATTGCAGAAGCCTACGATTTGCTGAAAAATGTCGGTGGTTTGAATGCTGCACAGCTACATCAAGTATTTGCAGAGTGGAATAAAACCGACGAACTCAATTCATTTTTGATTGAGATTACCGCGAATATTTTCCCCTACGTTGATCCAGAAACTCACATACCCTTAGTTGATTTAATTGTTGACGCTGCGGGGCAAAAAGGAACCGGTCGTTGGACTGTACAAACTGCTTTGGAATTAGGCGTTGCTATTCCTACAATTACTGCTGCTGTTAATTCCCGGATTCTCTCTTCTATTAGAGAAGAACGGATTGCCGCATCTCAACAATTAACTGGTCCTGCTCCCACAATCTTTAAAGATACAAGAACTTTTGTGAACATGGTGCGGGATGCACTTTATTGTTCCAAAATCTGCTCTTATGCTCAAGGTATGGCGTTAATTTCTACCGCTTCTCAAGCCTATAATTGGGGTCTGAATTTGGGTGAAATGGCTCGAATTTGGAAAGGTGGTTGTATTATTCGCGCTGGTTTCTTGAATAAGATTAAGAAAGCATTTGACGAAAATCCAGCATTACCTAACTTATTGTTAGCACCTGAATTTAAGCAAACAATTCTGGATAGACAAGCTGCTTGGCGGGAAATAATTGTTACTGCTGCTAAAATGGGAATTCCTGTTCCTGCTTTTAGTGCTTCTCTCGATTATTTCGATAGCTACCGTCGCGCTCGTTTACCTCAAAACTTGACTCAAGCACAACGGGACTACTTCGGCGCTCATACTTACAAACGTATTGATAAGGAAGGAACTTTCCATACTGAGTGGGTTCCCATTGCTGAAGCTAAGAAGTAAGTTGTTTTTAGTTAGTTACGATTGATGTTAGGGGCGGTAAAACCGCCCTTAGTTGTTAGATTTGTATTGAGTATGATGTATAATAAGTTAATTACTGGGTTATTGCTACTGCAAGCGATCGCCTTTAAATAACTATTTTCTAATCTAATATTTAGAAGTTGATACAGGTAGAGAACTTTATAGAACCTACAACCAAGTATTAGGCATTTTGGTAACTATAATCAATAATCCATCTCCCTGGCTCATAAAACGCTAAGGGAACTCCAAAAAATAAATTATTCAATATTTTTTTGGAATCAAAACGACTACCCCCTGCTCCCTGCCTTGCCATAACGACAACTTTTAACGCCGACCTACTTATTATTGCCTGATGGCACTGATTAAAATTCCCAGAATCTTTTTCACATCCTTGATATAATATTCACTTAAATCAATGGAAACTATTTTATCTTCTAACTTCAAAAACTGCCAAATAGTACCAATAGTCACAGCACCATAAACAATTTTAATCTGATTTTGTTTTTGTTCGTTAAATAACTGAGCAGCAACCATTTCCGCTATACATTGCGCCAAACCTGATTTCAAGTTTTCATTTTTAGTTTCTACCAATGTAATTACAGGTGCGCGGACAAAAAGCTGTTCTTTAGAAAGACTAATCAGAAAATCACAAAAACCATTTAATCCTTGTTGGTTATCAACATTAAAATCTACTCCAGAAAATAAACTAATTTCGTAATTCAATTTCCGTCTAACTTCCAGTAAAATTGGACTAATTATCATTTCAGACCGAGCTTTTTCAGTGTTAATTGAAACAGCTAAGTCAACATTTTCCTTGAGAATTGTTGCTAGTAAATCACTACATTCTTCCTCTGGTGTCTCTGCAAATAACCCTGAAGATTCATTTATTGTCAATCCAAAGTTTTGGATAACTTCACTTAATTTAAACTCACTGTAAGACATTTTTATTACCTTAACTAAATAAGTACCAAAGCAAAATTAATTTAACATATTGATTGAAAACAAAAATGCCTGTATTCCTTACCTCTTCCCTTCTGCCTCCTGCCTTGAAAGAGCAGGGGAAGCAGGGGGAGAAAGACATTTTCATACTTGGTTGTGAAACTTGTTTCATTGAGACTGCCTCCTGCCTCCTTAAAACCCTTGTAGCAAACGTTGAATAGAAATTTTAATTTCTGGAAATGCTAACGGAGATATTTCACCTAAAGTCAAAGTTAATTCTTGGGAATAATCACCATTTATTGGTTCTCTAAACACTTTTACTTGTTGATTATTTAAATCTACTACCCAATATTCAGGAATTGATGCAGCAGAGTATGTTTTGCGTTTTACATCTAAATCTTTATTCAGGGTCGTTTTAGAATATTCGATTAACCAAAATATATTTTCAGGATAAGGATGGTGACTGCGATAAATAGCACGCTGTGGTTCAACTATTGCTAAATCTGGTTCTGGTTCTGAATTACTTTCAGGAATAGTAATAGGTTTTGCATCTCTTACCAATGCTTTTGAACCAAGTAATTCCCGCAGATATTCAGCAGAGTCAGTATTAATTTGTGCGTGTTCTGGTCCTTCCGGTGCCATGTTGATAATTTCTCCATTTAGTAGTTCAACCTGACGACCAGCTAAAAGGCCAATTTCAATCATGCGATGATAGTCGTCTAAACTCCATTTAGCAGTAGTAACTGTCATGGTGAGTTTTCCTTGCATCTAGGCTGTGATTTTCATTTTAAGCTCAAAATTCAATACTCAATACAAAGATGAGATATTCTGACTCCTGAATCTTGAATTCTCTTTCTTTGATGAGGAATTTACGTCTAATTTTCAGTTTTTCACCTTTTGACTGAACCTTGATTGCTGAATGTTTACAGTTACATTATTATAATCACCAAAAATATTGTTGTTTGTTATATAATAGTATCACGTTTATTTTATAATATTATCACAATCCTAAAGTTTGGTGTTAACAGTTATCATGGAGTACCCAAAGCACTGGAAAGAATTGGCTAAAAACATTAAAGAAAAAGCTAATTGGCGTTGTCAAAAATGCGGTCGCGTTTGCTTACGTCCTGGTGAAAAACCTAATGATATTATTAACCTCCGTGCCTATAATCTCCAGGTTCATCACTGGAATAGAGACCCATCTGATAACAGATTAGAGAACCTAATTTGTCTTTGCAGTGGATGCCACATTAATTATCATCGCGGTGGAAAGGGTAATGTTTCTGTTGGTCAATTATCTCTATTTGATCTGTCAAAATTTTAGATTTTATTCATTGGAAATGTAGATATTTTCTTGAGGAGAAATGGAAAAAGAAAATACACAATTAAGCTGTTGTGCAGCTAAATCGAATAAACAGCATTACCTTTATTTTTAACTTTGCGCTCCCATTTAATAATAAGACCTCCTTCGTTTAGCAATTTATTTAATAATTCTTCTAACTGTTCTACTGAT